>NZ_JAOYTM010000001.1:0-285675 GCF_025847435.2 Pseudomonas sp. BT-42-2 | reverse complement strand
GGGCTTGCCCGCGAAGAGGCCTGTATTGAACCCCCTCAGGCGGCAACCCGCAGCAACCCTGCCTCGATGGCCAGGTGCACCAGCTCCGCCTGGCAACTGACCTGCAATTTGCTCTTGAGCAAGGTCAGGTGATTGGACACGGTCTCCCACAGGTACCGCGCTGATCTTGGCGCTGGCACTGAGCCTGTAGGAGCGGGCTTGCCCGCGAAGAGGCCTGTATTGAACCCCCTCAGGCGGCAACCCGCAGCAACCCTGCCTCGATGGCCAGGTGCACCAGCTCCGCCTGGCAACTGACCTGCAATTTGCTCTTGAGTAAAGTCAGGTGATTGGACACGGTCTTGCTGCTGATACACAGCTGCTCGGCGATAGTGCGCACCGCCGTGCCCTTGGCCAGCATCAGGAAAATCTCCGTTTCGCGCTGGGTCAATCCCTGCAAACGGTCCCGCCCATGCTGACGCGGCTGGCAAGCCAGCGCGGTCGCCAGGGCTTGCTCGATATAGGCATGCCCAGCCATGGTTCGCTGCACCGCTTCAAGCAACACTTGCGGAGCCACCTGCTTGGACAAGAACCCGCACGCCCCCGCTTCCAGGGCCTGACGTACCACGCCAAGCTCGGTGTGTTCACTGAAAAACAACACGCGTAGCTGCGGCAGGCGCTGGCGCAGTCGCTTGGTAGTTTCCAATCCGCTGATGCCGGGCAAATCGAAGTCCATGATCACCAGCCCTGGCACCTGGGCCTGGACCTGGGCCAGGGCCGCCTCGCCACTGTCGGCCTGCAGCACCTGCATCTCGGGCATCGCCTGGGCCAGGGTCGCCGCCAGGCCGATGCGCAGCAGCGGATGATCGTCCACCAGCAAAATGGCCATGGGTGCTGCTCCTGCGCGAAGGTATCGCCCCATGCTAGAAGCAGCGCGCCTGCCACCCTCTACTACTTTGGTACTGGTTTGCCTGGCGATGGTCGCATTCACAAAGCCTTGCTACCGGCTCTTAATAGCGGCATAACAAGGGCTGCCTAGCGAACTGCCCCTTGCGTGCGAGCACACATACAACAATAAGGTGCACAGCCATGTACAAGATCCTCATTGCCGACGATCACCCGTTGTTTCGCGAGGCCATCCACAATGTGATCGCCGATGGCTTTCCCGGTAGCGAAGTGATGGAGACCGCAGACCTCGACAGCGCCCTGGCCCTGACCGGTGAACACGATGATTTGGACTTGATCCTGCTGGATCTGAACATGCCGGGCATGCATGGGCTGGGCGGGTTGATGAACCTGCGCAACGAAGCCCCGACCATTCCGGTGGTGATCGTGTCAGCCGAACAGGACAAGCAAGTGGTGTTGCAGGCGATCACCTATGGTGCGGTAGGTTTTATCACCAAGTCCTCGCCGCGCTCGCAGATGACCGAGGCGATCGAGCAGATTCTCAACGGCAACGTCTACCTGCCACCGGACATCATCCGCACCCAGAAACCGGGCAGCCGCCGCGCGACCAGCGAGCACCATGGCTTTGCCCCGGAGCTGCTGCAGGCGCTGACGCGCAAGCAACTGCTGGTGCTCGAGCGGATGACCAAGGGCGAGTCGAACAAGCAGATCGCCTATAACCTGGATATCGCCGAGACCACGGTCAAGGCGCATGTCTCGGCGATCCTACGCAAGCTCAATGTGCACAATCGGGTGCAGGCGATTCTCAGTGCTGGGGATATCGATTTCAGTGCTTATCTGCGGCGGTGAACCTTAGGGTCTGTTCGCGGGCAAGCCCGCTCCTACAGCGGGCCTTGCTGATTTTGAGAGCAATGGTGTGTCAGAAAAATCATTGCGCCGATAGCATTTATCCATTGAACACCTTGTTACAGGTGCAGTAAGCTCGGGCTCATTCACTGGAGAGCAACATGACCCACAGCATCCACGACCACGCCAACCACACCGCTCGCATCCTGCGCCGCGTGCTGGCCGTTGTCGCCTGCTCGTCCGTTGCCAGCTTTTATTTTGGGTATTGGTTTAGCCACTAGGCGCCGCTGATACCCCAACGGCGCCCACTCTTCGAGGGGCCGCCGAATACGAGAATACTCAACCCCCGGTCGGCTCCCCGACCGGGGGTTTTGCTTTTCCAGACCTTTGAAAAACACACAGATTGCACCTGAGGACAGATCGATGAACTACGCCACCTACGCCTACCCAAGCACCTACGCCTGGCGATTTAGCCAATCCCGTTCGGGCCAGCCTGCCGCCTCCGTTCGGTCGATTCGTGGTGGCAATGCCGCACAACAACCCCATTTGACGATCTGTCGAACACCTCGATAGGGCCGACTGCGCGGGCATCAACCCGCCGTCCGCCCAGGGAACAATACGCCATGCAAACCTCCAACCTCGCCCTGAGCCAACCGCAAGCTGCCAACACCACCGTCAGCCAGCGCCTACCCAGCCCACACCTGCTCAAGCAGCAGATGCCGCTCTCCAGCGAACTCGCCCAGCAAGTGCAGCGGCACCGCCAGGCCATCCGCAATATTCTTGACGGCCGCGATTCGCGCCTGCTGGTCGTGGTTGGCCCCTGCTCGATCCACGACCCACGTTCAGCCCTGGAATACGCTGACCGCCTCGCCGCCTTGAGCCGTGAGGTCGATGACCAGTTGCTGCTGGTGATGCGCGCCTACGTGGAAAAACCGCGCACCACGGTCGGCTGGAAAGGCCTGGCCTACGATCCGCACCTCGATGGCAGCGACGACATGCACGCCGGTATCGCCCTCTGCCGTGGCTTGATGCTGAACATGCTCGAACGCGGGTTGCCGATTGCCACCGAATTGCTGCAACCGATGGCCGCTGGCTACTTCGATGACCTGCTGAGCTGGGCCGCGATTGGTGCGCGCACTACCGAATCGCAGATTCACCGCGAGATGGTCAGTGGGCTTGAGTTGCCAGTGGGCTTCAAGAATGGCACCGATGGCGGTATTGGCACTGCTTGCGATGCCATGCGCAGCGCGGCGCACCCGCATCGTCACTTCGGGATGGATGCGCAAGGCTACCCGGCGATCATCGAGACGCTGGGCAATCCTGATACGCACCTGGTGCTGCGCGGTGGCCACAAAGGGCCGAACTACGATGCCGATAGCGTGGCTCAGGCACGCATTGGCTTGGCCAAGGTCGGTCTGGCGGCGCGAATCATGGTGGACTGCAGCCATGCCAACAGTGGCAAGGATCCGGCAAGGCAGCCGGCGGTGTTCGAACAGGTGCTGGCGCAACGCTTAGCAGGCGATACGTCGTTGGTGGGAGTGATGCTTGAGGGGCATTTGTTCGATGGCTGCCAGGCGTTGGGCAAAACACCGTTGAAATACGGTGTGTCCATCACCGATGGTTGTTTGGGTTGGGACAAAACAGCGCAACTTCTCACGGCTGCAGCGAGCAAACTCGCCCGCCAGGGTGCTTGAGCCTTGGCCCAAAAGCACCCGCACTGCTGTCGGGCGGTTGCGGGTGCTGCTTAGCTGCATTTAGGCGTTGTACAGCCTCGCACAGACTCCATTCAAGCGCTGGTGTGGGCCACCATCAGCGCCCCAGGCAGCGCTGGAGCGAATGGTTGTGTGAAAGAACCACCAATATCGCGGACTATTTGGAGGAACGCTTAACCAGGTATATTGCCTTAGCTGCATGGCGCCATACACTCGAGCGATGTCAGAGCTCATTGGCTGGCTAACATGCACACCCGTCTGTCTCAGCCAGGTATTGAACTGAGCATCACTAAGCTTGCCGGTGTTGACTACCAGAGTGTAGACGTTACTCACCTGCACCTGATAGGAAACCCGTGTTCCTCTTGCATCTGCAATAGTGATGGTTGCACTTCCATTCCTTTCCCCGACCACGCGCCCGGTAGAAGTCACTGTTGCAACCGCAGGATTGCTAGAACTGTAGGTGTAGGGTGCTTGTCCACCAGTCGCGGCCCTAACGGCGGTGTTATTAATAGAGTCCGCCCCGGTTCTTGTCCAACTTGGCATTTTTACAGAAATGCCATTAAGCACCAGCGGACGTTGATCCACCATCAGCGGTGGGTTGACCAATAAGTCTAATTGGGCTGAATGCTGAGGAGCTTGCCCGTTTCGAGTCAAGGTGTAATAGACCCGCACGGTCTTCAGTAGACTGGCCAAAATGACGTTTCGAGGAACAACAAACGTGAGCGGCCCAGGACGGCTGACGGTTTGAACTGCGCTGGCATGTGAACCAACACCGCTCACCAATAATTGCACTTGATCCAGCGGGAGCATCCCGGGGAAATTCACGGTAAAGGTTGCACCGGGCATCTCTGGAATCACGCCTGGAGCGAGCAGCCCACCGACAGCAAGCGGCGACTCTGGGCGCACCAGGTTCAACGGTTGAGGGTCGGCAACGATCATCGTCTCTTGCTGCGATAGACGTACGCGGCCGTTGCGATCTCTCACTGTGTAGAAGACCTGCACCACTTCATTCAGCCAGCTGGCAACGACATCTTGCTTAACGGTGATCGACACCGGCGTGGTAGAGCCGAACTGTTCGATGGTATGAGTTGCACTCGTCGACGGTACCAACACCAGGCTTACATAATCCTCCGAGCTCATGCCGTCGTAGGTGATCGTGACGGTAGCGCTGCTAGTGGAAGGTAAGGTTCTGTTCTGGCTCAGCCCCTGCACTAACGGAGCGGGTAGCAATGCCACTTGATCACCCACCAGCAAGTTAAGCGCTGCTGACGACACCGGCTCCGCCTCGCCTAGCTGCACTCGGTAGCTTACAGTCAATCGTCCACCATCCACCTCAGCCAACATTCCAGACGCATTGAGCCTTACAACTTTGACCCCGCTCTCAACATCCCGGCTATCGATGGGAAATGCAAATGTACTCTGGAAGCTCCGATTAGCGGCCGACGTGCCATCGAGCACGACTGTAACCCGCTCCTGCAGACTGATCGTCGGCCAGCGCAGCTCAACCGTCAGTTCAGGCAGATCGGCGGCTAGCAACAGCCCCCTGGCTTCGCGTACTACGGGCGCCGGTAGACGACGAACCGCAGCTCTGATAAATCGGCTGATGCGCGGCGAACGATCGATCTGAACCCCGTTGCGTAACTGCACATAGCTGACCCACAACTGACCTGCGGCACCAAGCAGTAGATCAGCATTGGGGATTGCACTGTTATGGTCCCCGCCCTCCGCGTCACCGACTGGCAAGATGGAGTTTCCGCTTCGGACCGATTGCCCATCGCTGGAGGTGATTTCATAGCTGGTGACGATTTGGTCTGAAGTCAAAAACGGTGGACTGGTCGCGCGAATGCGTACCTCAAGATCTAGCCTGCCAAGCTCGTCCAGATGAATTTCCGTATCCTGTCGCACGTTGTCGATCAGCAGCAGCGGGACGCCAAGTCGTCCATCGCTGAAATTGGGCCTGAGCAGTGTTGATAGGGATGGTTTGGGCTGAGGGTTGAGCACCAGGTCTACCACTCTCCAGAACACCGTTACCGTGTCCAGACTCTGGATAGGTTCCAGCGCAGTGCTGGAGACCATCAGTACCAACGGTTGGCCCGCAATGACTTGGCTTGCCAACACCGTTTGGCTGATCACGACGTTGCCGATGAACAGACTGATGACATCGCCGGCAGTTAGATTCACATACGGCGCAATGGTGACGGCAATCTGTGACTCGGGTACCAGCTGCGGCGGAAGCGTCAGTGTGGGCGCCAGTAAGCCCGGGTGCGTTGCAGCAGGACTCTCGTCGACACCGCCGGGCACAGTGTCCTTATAGAACACATCGAGCGGTACAGTTTCAATTGGGTTGCCAACGCCGGCAGTGGTGACTCTGAGATACCACAAGCCGTTACCGATTACCGCAGCGGCTGCCGGAATAACCGCCAGAATAGTTTCCTGTTCTTGCCCAGCCCGGACCGGCACGGTCAATACCGGAGCAGGATTGACGATGCCTGCTTCATGCCAGAACAGCTGGTAAGTGTGCTGGGTCGACCGGCCTTCGAACGGTCGGAGAGCCACCTGTAATCCCATGACTGTTTGGTTGGTATCGGGATCGAGGTGGCGCCCCAGCACGCCGGCCAGATTGAGCCCGACAACCGGGTTGTCGTCAGTACCGATCAAGACAAAAACTGTCGGTACCGCCGGCCCGAAACCGTCTGGCTCCTGCTGGGTGGATACCATCGCGCGGTTAGTCGCCTGTCTTGCTACAACTGAAGCATAGGTCGACTTCATTGTTTCGATTGCTGCTTCCCCCTCCAGCAACCGATGGGATCGTTCAGGTTCCAGGAAAGTCAGGCCGAAGTGCATCCTCCCTTCAATTTTAGGCTCACTGTCTGGTTGCGAGGGTTCAACGGAGGGTTCCTCAACTGAGGTTGGCGTGGGTTGGGCAGTTGTCGGATTGTTGGCAGCTTCTACCTTCTTTCGGTACATCTCATCGAAAATATTCAGGTCGGTCATGGCAGCGTTTCCTGGGCGAAGAGCGGCGGTGCTCTAACGGCCAATCTGACGCTGCGCGCCAAAACCAACAACTGGCAAAAATGCTAGGCCAGACTACAGCCAGGCTGTCAAAACGTAGCGTTTAGGCTACCCTGTGCCTTTTCCCCCAAGGAGTTACCTCATGGCCCGTGCCACCGCCCGTCACATCCTGGTTGCCAGCGAAGACAAGTGCAACGAACTCAAAGCCCAGATCGAAGCGGGTGCCGATTTCGCCGAAGTCGCCAAAGCCAACTCGACCTGCCCGTCCAGCCGCCAAGGCGGTGACCTGGGCTCGTTCGGCCCAGGCCAGATGGTCAAGGAATTCGACACCGTGGTGTTCAGCGCGCCGATCAACGTCGTGCAAGGTCCGGTCAAGACTCAGTTCGGTTACCACCTGCTTGAAGTGACCAGCCGCCAGGACTGATCGGCGATTGTTCCTCAGGAACGCTATGCAGCCTGTGGGGGTGAGGTGCTCGGTCGAGGGTGATCTGGCAGCTAACTGTGGTGACGTTGCTGACGCTATCGCGGAGCTAGCCCGCTCCTACAAGGTGCTGAGTCGTTTGGGGAAATGCGCCTGGCGCGGGTTGCTGGCCTGTCTGCTGGTGCAGTCGTCCAGCGCCTATGCGGGTGCTTCCCACGCACTCACGGTCTATGGCGAAGCCCCCCGCTACGCCGAAGCGTTCCGCCACTTCGATTACGTCAATCCCGATGCCCCCAAGGGCGGCTCCCTACGCCGCTCGGCGATCGAGATTGGTCAGTTCGACCATATCTTGCCTTACATCGACAAGGGCACTGGCGTCAGTGAAGTCGATGGCTGGCTGTATGCACCACTGGCAGTGCGTTCGTTCGATGAGCCTTACACCGTTTATGGGCTGATCGCCCGCCGCATGGAGCGTGGACCGGACGATGCCTGGTTGCGCTTTGACCTCGATCCGCGCGCGACCTTTGCCGATGGCAAGCCGGTGCGTGCCGAGGATGTGCGTTTTACCTTCGAGCTGCTGATGAGCAAGGGCAGCCTTAAATTCCGCACCCAATTCGCTGACGTCGCCAAGGTCACGGTAGAAAGCCCGCAACGGGTGCGCTTTGACTTCAAGCAGCCTCATGGCCGTACCCTGCCCTTGGATCTGGCCAGTCTGCCAGTTTTGCCCGAGCACGATTGGCAACAGCGTGACTTTGCCAGTGGCGCAGGCTTCAGCAAACCCGTTGGCAGTGGGCCTTATCGTATCGGCCGGATCGATAACGGGCGCAGCATTACGTTTGAGCGCAATGCCAATTGGTGGGCCAAAGACCTGCCGGTCAGCCGTGGGCGCTATAACTTCGAACGTATCCGCATCGAGTTTTTCGGCGATACCGAAGTCGCGCGCCAGGTATTGCGCGGCGGTGGCTACGATTACAACCGCGAGTTCTCCGCCACCGCCTACACCATTGGCTACAACGGCGCGCAGCTCGACGATGGCCGCTTGCAGCGTGCACACCTGGGGCCTGCCAAGCCACAGACCGCCCAGGGCTTTGTGTTCAACCTGGACCACGCCATGTTCAAGGACCGCCGCACCCGTCAGGCGCTGGCCATGCTCTGGGATTTCGAATGGAGCAACCGGCAGATGATGCGCGGTATGTACATCCGCCAGCAGAGCGTGTTCTCCAATACCCCACTGGCCGCGCGGCAACTGCCGGATGGCGAAGAGCTCAAGCTGCTGGAACCGTTGCGCGGCCAGGTGCCGGATGAGGTGTTCAGCACAGTCTTCAGCGCCCCGGTCACCGATGCCTCCGGGATCATCCGCCCGCAGCAGTTGCAAGCGTTGCAACTGCTGCAAAGCGCGGGTTGGCAGCCCGAGGGGGATCGCCTGGTGAACGCCCAGGGCGAGCCCCTGGAGTTCACCTTCCTCAACGGCCAGTCTGGCCTTGAGCGGTTGTTGCTGCCGTGGAAGCGCAACCTGGCGCAGATCGGTATCACCCTGAACATTCGCAACGTCGACTCGGCGCAATACATCAACCGGGTGATGGCACGCGACTACGACATGATCGTCACCGGCTACCCAGTCACCCTGTCGCCGGGCGCTGAGCTATACAACTACTTTGGCTCGGCATCGGCCAACGACCCGGGCTCGAACAACCTGATGGTGCTCAAGGACCCTGCCGTGGATACCCTGCTCGATGGCCTGGTGCGGGCTGACAGCCAGGCGAGCATGCTGCGCTACGCCCACGCCTTGGACCGGGTGCTGCAATGGAACTACTACTGGATCCCCAACTACTACCCGCCCGGCAGCTCGACTGTGTGGTGGAATCGCTTCGGCCTGCCCAAGGTGCAAGCGAGCTATGACGAAGGCCTGGATACCTGGTGGGAAATCAGCCCCACCGCCCTGACCAACGAACAGATGGCCGAGCGCCGGAAGACTTCGCCATGACGAGCTACATCCTGCGCCGGCTGTTGTTGATCATTCCCACCTTGCTGGCGATCCTGCTGGTCAACTTCGCCATCGTCCAGGCAGCGCCCGGTGGCCCCGTGGAGCAAGCAGTCGCGCGTCTGCAAGGAATTGGCGGTGGCGCACCCGGGGCACGGGTCGAGACGGTCCAGGGTGAATCGCGGGCCACACGCGGGCTGGACCCGAAGCTGATCGAAGAGATCAAGCGTCAGTACGGTTTCGACAAGAGCGCCCCGGAACGTCTCTGGTTGATGCTCGGCCAGTACGCCAGGCTCGACTTTGGCAGCAGCTTCTTTCGCGGCGCCAAGGTCACTGACCTGATCCTGGAAAAACTCCCAGTGACCCTGTCGCTGGGCTTTTGGGCGACGCTGATCACCTACCTGGTGTCCATCCCCCTGGGGATTCGCAAAGCCGTGCACCACGGCAGTCGGTTCGACGCCTGGAGCAGTGCGCTGATCGTGATTGGCTATGCCCTGCCCTCGTTCCTGTTCGCCTTGCTGTTGATCGTGCTGTTCGCGGGCGGCACGTCGCTGAACTGGTTCCCGGTGCGCGGGCTGGTCTCGGAAAACTTCGACCAGCTGAGCCTGCTGGGCAAAGTCGCGGATTATTTCTGGCACTTGGTGTTGCCGGTCGGCGCGTTGGTGATCGGCGGTTTCGCTACGCTGACCCTGCTGACCAAAAATGCCTTTCTCGACGAGATTTCCCGTCAGTACGTGGTCACCGCACGCGCCAAGGGCCTGAGCGAGCGGCGGGTGCTGTATGGGCATGTACTGCGCAATGCGATGCTGCTGGTGGTGGCTGGGGTGCCGCAGGCGCTGATCACAGTGTTTTTCGCCGGCTCCTTGCTGATCGAAGTGATCTTCTCGCTCGACGGCCTGGGGCGGATGAGCTACGAGGCCGCTGTATCACGCGACTATCCGGTGGTGTTCGGCACGCTGTTCATCTTTACCCTGGCCGGGCTACTGATTCGCTTGATCGGTGACTTGTGCTACACCCTGCTCGATCCGCGTATCGACTTCGACACGAGGGCGCATTGATGCTCTCGCCTGTCTCGCGGCGCCGCCTGCAACGCTTTCGCGACAATCGTCGCGGCTGGATTTCCCTGTGGCTGTTTGCCGGGCTGTTGCTGCTGAGCCTGGGCGCTGAGCTGGTGGCCAACGACAAACCGCTGCTGCTGTCGTACAAGGGTGAGCTATACGTACCGGCGCTCAAGCGTTACACCGAGCAGGCGTTTGGCGGGCAATTGCCGTTCCAGCCGGACTATCGCAGCCAATACGTACGCGAGCTGATCGAGGGCCAGGGTGGCTGGATGTTGTTTGCCCCGATCCCGTTCAGTGCCGATACCCCCAACTACGACCTGCAAGTGCCGACCCCCAGCCCGCCCACCAGCACAAACTGGCTGGGCACCGATGATCAGGGGCGCGATGTGCTGGCGCGGGTGCTTTATGGTACGCGGGTATCGCTGCTGTTCGCCTTCTCCCTGACGGTCGTCAGTGTGCTGATCGGGCTGCTGGCCGGCGCCTTGCAGGGCTATCACGGCGGTTGGGTCGACTTGCTTGGGCAGCGCTTGCTGGAGGTCTGGTCGGGGTTGCCGGTGCTGTATTTGCTGATCATCCTCAGTGGCTTTGTCGAGCCGGATTTCTGGTGGCTGCTGGGGATCATGGCGTTGTTTTCCTGGCTGACCCTGGTCGATGTGGTGCGTGCGGAGTTCTTGCGCGGGCGCAACCTTGAGTACGTCAAGGCGGCCCGCGCGCTGGGCCTGGCGGACAGCCAGATCATGCTGCGGCATATCCTGCCCAATGCCATGAATGCCACCCTGACGCTCATCCCGTTCATGCTCACCGGCGCCATCACCACTCTCACCGCCCTGGATTTCCTCGGCTTCGGCATGCCTGCTGGCAGCGCCTCGCTGGGCGAGTTGGTGACCCAGGGCAAGCAGCATCTGGAGGCGCCTTGGCTAGGCTTCACCGCATTCTTTGCCCTGGCCTTGATTCTCTCGTTGCTGGTATTCATGGGTGATGCCCTGCGCGAGGCGTTCGACCCGCGCAGGTAACAGGCTCAGCACTGGCAAGCGGATCGCTGCGCTCCCTGTGGGAGAGGGCTTGCCCGCGAAACAGCCAACCCGCTACGACTGACAAACCTTTAATCATGCTCCACCTATCCAGGCCTCCCCATGCACGACAGCGACAGCCTCAAGGACTATCCCCAAGTACGCCAGTTGGCGATCCGTTCGCTGTTCGAGATCATCGAGCAGTCCAGCGAAGGCACGGTGATCGTCGACCGCCAGGCGCGCATTGTCTGGATGAACGAGCGCTACGCCCGCCGCTTTGGCCTGCCGGACGCCGCCACTGCCATCGGCCAGCCGTGCGAGGCGGTGATTCCCGGTAGCCTGATGCGCGAGGTGGTCAGCGATGGCAAGCCGATCCTGCTGGATATGCTCGATACGCCCAATGAACCCTTGGTGGTCATGCGCCTGCCGATTCATGACGACCAGGGCAAGCTGATCGGGGCGATTGGCTTTGCCTTGTTCGATGAACTGCGCAGCTTGTCACCGCTGCTCAAGCGTTATTCGAGCATGCAGCAGGAACTGGCTTCGACCCGTTCGCAGTTGCGTGCGCGCCAGGCCAAGTACACCTTCGCCCAGTTCGTCGGCACCAGCCCAGCCAGCCTTGAAGCCAAACGCCGTGCCCGGCGTGGCGCCAACAGTGATTCGCCGGTGTTGCTGCTGGGTGAAACCGGCACCGGCAAGGAGCTGCTGGCCCACGCCATCCACGCCGCCTCGGCCAGGGCGCACAAGGCCTTTGTCAGCATCAACAGCGCCGCGATTCCTGAAACGCTGCTCGAGGCCGAGTTCTTTGGCACCGCGCCGGGCGCCTTTACCGGTGCCGAGCGCAAGGGCCGGTCCGGCAAGCTGCAATTGGCCGAAGGCGGCACGCTGTTTCTCGATGAGATCGGCGATATGCCGCTGGCATTGCAGAGCAAGCTGCTGCGAGTGCTGCAAGAGAAAGAGTACGAGCCGGTTGGTTCCAACCAGATGCTGCGCAGCGATGTGCGAATTATCGCTGCAACCTCCATCGACCTGCAGGCGGCCATGGCCGAAGGCCGGTTCCGCGCGGATCTGTACTACCGGCTGAACGTGCTGCCGATCCAGGTACCGCCGCTGCGAGAGCGTCTGGATGACCTGCCGGCACTGTGTGAGGCGATTCTGGCGGATTTGGGCAGTCAGTATGAGCTTGAAGATGAGGCGCAGGCCTTGCTGATGCGCCATGCCTGGCCGGGCAATATTCGTGAGCTGCGTAACGTGCTGGAGCGGGCCACGCTGTTGGCGGATCAGCCGCGCTTGGGGTTGAGTGATTTGCATGAAGCGCTAGGCCCTCTGCTGGCTGTAGAAGGGGCGCCGGTTGCGTTGAAGCTGCGCGAAGCGTGTGAGCAGTTTGAGCGTAAGGTGATTGTCGAAGCCTTGGCGCGTTATGCTGGAAATGTGCCGCAAACGGCGCAGAGCCTGGGGGTGGGACGATCGACGTTGTACAAGAAGATGGTCGCGCTGGGGGTTTTGTCTCAATAATGAGATTAGCGATCTATAGTTAGAGACCACAGAGTTGGGTCGCTTTGCGGCACATCGCAGCGGTTCGGCGCCCCGACAATCTCAAATCAGAGACATATATTCCTGAGCTCAAAGATAAACATATACAAATCAATCACTTAAGCAACTGGCACGATTCCCGCTATCCCCTGCAAACCCATAAAAACAAGATTCACCCAGGAGATAGACCCGATGACTGTGCTCATCGCCTTGGCGGCCCTCGCGCTGCTGATGCTCGCCGCCTACCGCGGCTACAGCGTAATCCTCTTCGCCCCCATCGCCGCCCTCGGCGCGGTGCTGCTCACCGACCCTGCTGCTGTAGCCCCGGCCTTCACCGGCGTGTTCATGGAAAAAATGGTCGGATTCATCAAGCTGTACTTCCCGGTATTTCTGCTCGGCGCGGTGTTCGGCAAACTGATCGAGCTGTCTGGCTTCTCGCGCTCGATCGTTGCCGCCGCCATCCGCCTGCTTGGCACCCGCCAGGCCATGCTGGTGATCGTGCTGGTCTGCGCCCTGCTCACCTACGGCGGTGTGTCGCTGTTCGTGGTGGTGTTCGCGGTGTACCCGTTCGCTGCGGAAATGTTCCGCCAGAGCAATATCCCTAAGCGCCTGATCCCGGCGACCATTGCCCTGGGTGCGTTCTCCTTCACCATGGATGCCCTGCCCGGCACGCCACAAATCCAGAACATCATCCCCAGCACCTTCTTCAACACCACGGCCTGGGCCGCGCCCTGGCTGGGCTTGATTGGCACAATCTTCGTGTTCTGCACCGGCATGCTCTACCTGCAGCGCCAACGCAACAAGGCTCAGCGCGCCGGCGAAGGCTATGGCAGCGAACTGCGCAATGAGCCAGAAACCGCTGACGACCTGGCCCTGCCCAATCCACTGCTGGCAATCGCCCCGCTGCTGCTGGTGGGGGTGATGAACTTGCTGTTCACCCACTGGATCCCCCAGTGGTACGGCAGCAGCCATAGCCTGCAACTGCCGGGGATGGCCACGCCAGTGCAGAGCGATGTGGCCAAGCTGACCGCGATCTGGGCGGTGCAGGCGGCTTTGCTGGTGGGCATCTTGATGGTGCTGGTATGCGCCTTCGGCGCAATCCGCCAGCGCCTGGCCGAGGGCAGCAAAAGCGCTGTCAGCGGCGCCTTGCTCGCTGCCATGAACACCGCATCGGAATACGGCTTCGGTGCGGTGATCGCCTCGCTGCCGGGTTTCTTGGTGCTGGCCGATGCGCTACGCGGTATCCCTAATCCGCTGGTCAACGAAGCCATCACCGTGACGTTGCTGGCGGGCATCACCGGCTCGGCCTCAGGCGGGATGAGTATTGCCCTGGCAGCGATGGGCGACAGTTTCATCGCAGCGGCCAACGCCGCCAACATCCCGCTTGAAGTGCTGCACCGGGTGGCGGCGATGGCCAGTGGCGGCATGGACACCCTGCCGCACAACGGCGCGGTGATCACGTTGCTGGCCGTCACCGGCCTGACCCACCGCGAAGCCTACAAAGATATTTTTGGGATTACCCTGATCAAGACCCTGGCGGTTTTCGTGGTCATCGCGACCTTCTACGCCACCGGCATCGTCTAAGGAGCTTTTGCATGACACTGACTGGCAAAACTGCACTCGTCACCGGTTCCACCAGCGGCATCGGCCTGGGCATTGCCCAAGTACTGGCAGGCGCTGGGGCGAACATCATCCTCAATGGCTTCGGCGATCCGGCGCCGGCACTGGCCGAGATCGCCCGCCACGGGGTGAAGGTTGCCCATCACCCGGCAGACTTGTCCCAGATCACGCAGATTGAAGACCTGTTCGCCCTGGCTGAGCGCGACTTTGGCGGGGTCGATATCCTGGTCAATAACGCCGGGATCCAGCACGTCGCCCCGGTCGAGAACTTTCCCCTCGAAAGCTGGGACAAGATCATCGCCCTGAACCTCTCGGCGGTGTTTCATGGCACCCGTCTGGCCTTGCCCGGCATGCGTGCGCGCAACTGGGGGCGGATCGTCAATATCGCGTCGGTGCATGGCTTGGTGGGCTCTACTGGCAAGGCCGCGTATGTGGCTGCCAAACATGGCGTGATCGGCCTGACCAAGGTGGTGGGGCTGGAAACCGCTACCAGCAATGTCACTTGCAACGCCATCTGCCCCGGTTGGGTGTTGACCCCGCTGGTGCAGAAGCAGATCGACGATCGCGCCGCGGCCGGGGCTGATCCGCAGCAAGCGCAGCACGATTTGCTCGCCGAAAAACAACCTTCTTTGGCATTCGTCACCCCCCAGCATCTGGGTGAGCTGGTATTGTTCTTGTGCAGCGAGGCCGCAAGCCAGGTCCGCGGCGCCGCCTGGAACGTCGATGGTGGCTGGCTGGCCCAGTGAGGGTTGGCGGTGGGCCTGGCGCGGTCTTGCATTCGTTCACTTGCAAGGAGGCCGCATGCGCCCATTCCCACTGACCGCGATCTTTTCCCTGACCCTGGCCGCCGCCGTTCCGGCAATGGCGGCCACGCTCAAGGACGTCGCGCCCTATCCTGAGGCGGAAAAAGGCTTCACCCGCCAGGTCATCCACCTGCCCGCGCAGGCTGATGAATCGGCCCACAAGCTGGAGATCCTGGCTGGCAAAACCCTTGAGGTAGACTGCAATCGTCAGCGTCTGGCCGGAACCTTGGAAGAAAAAACCCTGGAAGGCTGGGGCTACAGCTATTACCGGCTGGATAAAGTCGGCGGGCCAGCCAGCACCCTGATGGCCTGCCCGGATGGCAAGAAAACCAAGGCCTTCGTGCCGGTAATCGGTGAAGGCTTCATGCTGCGCTACAACAGCAAGCTGCCGGTGGTGGTCTACGTGCCCAAAGGTGTTGAGGTGCGTTATCGCATTTGGTCGGCGTCCGAAAAGGTAGAAACAGCTAAAGTGGAGTAATAGAGCCCCTGTAGGCGCGGGCCCGCCCGCGCCTACACGCCTTTGCGGAGATTTCGGCATGAACGATGTGCTCTGGCGCCCCTCCACGGCGCGGATCGAGGCCAGCCGGATGGATGCCTTCCGCCGCCGGGTCAACCTGCGTTTCAATCTGCAGCTCAACGATTACCCCGCCCTGCACCGCTGGAGCATCGAGCACCGCGCAGCCTTCTGGCAGACCCTGGCGGAGTACTTCCATGTACAGTGGCAATCCCCCGCCAGCCAGGTACTCGAAGAAGGCCCGCTGATGCCCGATGCGCGCTGGTTCCCTGGCGCCACCCTCAACTACGCCGAACACCTGCTGCAGCGCCGCGACGACCGCCCGGCGGTTATCGCCGTGCGTGAAGATGGCAAACGCCAGGGGTTCACCCATAGCCAACTGGCCGCCCAGGTGGCCGGTTTCCAGCGTGCCTTGAGCGCGTGTGGCATCCAGGCCGGTGACCGGGTTGCTGCGGTCATGCCCAATACCTGGGAAACGTTGGTGGCCATGCTCGCCTGCGCCAGTATCGGCGCGGTCTGGTCCAGCTCCTCACCCGAATTCGGCCTGCACGGCATCATCGATCGCTTCGGCCAGATCGAGCCGAAACTCCTGATTGCCTGCGCCGGCTACGAATACGCCGGCAAGCCCATCGACCAGGTGGACAAGATCAACCAAGTGGTCAGCCAACTGCCAGGCCTTGAGCGCTTGCTGATCGTGCCCTATACCCGCAGCCATACCCAAGCCGAGGAATTCGTCGCGCCCAACGTCAGCCTGTGGGATGCGTTCTACCAGGCCGAGGGCGAACCGCAGTTCACTGCGCTGGCCTTCGACCATCCGCTGTACATCCTCTACTCCAGCGGCACCACCGGCGCGCCCAAGTGCATCGTCCATCGCGCTGGCGGTGTGTTGTTGCAGCACCTCAAGGAACATGGCCTGCATAACGACTTGAAGGCCGACGACGTCCTGTTCTACTACACCACCTGCGGCTGGATGATGTGGAACTGGCTGGCCAGCGCTTTAGCCGTTGGCGCAACGATCGTGCTCCACGACGGCTCGCCATTTCATCCAAGCGCCGAACGCCTGCTCGACCTGATCGATAGCGAGCAGGTCACCGCCTTCGGCACCAGTGCCAAATACCTGGCCGCGCTGGAGCAAGAAGGCCTGCAGCCGGCCACCAGCCATCGCCTGGACAGCCTGCGTCTGATCCTCTCGACCGGCTCGCCGCTGTCGCCGCACAGCTACGACTACGTCTATCGCCAGATCAAGGCCGACGTGTGCCTGGCTTCGATGTCTGGCGGCACCGATATCGTCTCCTGCTTTGTCCTGGGGAATCCGTTACTGCCAGTGCGCCGTGGCGAGATTCAGTGCAAAGGCCTCGGCATGGCCGTGGAGGTGTGGGACGAGCACGGCCAGCCGCTGATCGACGAGAAAGGCGAGCTGGTGTGCACGCGCAACTTCCCCTCGATGCCGCTGGGATTCTGGGGCGATACCGATGGCAGCCGCTACCAACAGGCGTATTTCAGCCAGTTTGCCGGGGTCTGGGCCCAGGGCGACTATGCCGAGCAAAGTGCCACAGGTGGCCTGATAATCCATGGCCGCTCCGATGCAGTGCTCAACCCGGGCGGGGTGCGCATTGGCACGGCAGAGATCTACCGGCAGGTAGAGAAAGTCGAAGAAGTGGTCGAGAGCGTCGCCATTGGCCAGCAGTGGCACAACGATGTGCGCGTGGTGCTGTTCGTGCGCCTGCGCGAGGGGCTGCAACTGGATGACGCCCTGCGCCAACGTATCCGCCAGGTGATTCGCCAGTACACCACGCCGCGCCACGTACCGGCGGTGATCGCCCAGGTCAACGATATTCCGCGGACCATCAGCGGCAAGCTGGTGGAGTTGGCGATTCGCAATGTGGTCCACGGCCAGCCTGTGAAAAATACCGATGCCCTGGCCAACCCTGAAGCGCTGGAGCAATTCCGCGACCGCGCAGAGCTGCGCGATCAGGCATAATGGCGCCCTTTTTTGCCCGATACACAGGTGTCCCATGAAAGCTCAAGCCCGTCACATCCTGGTCAAGACCGCTGCCGAGGCCGAACAGCTCAAGCAACGCATCGCCAAGGGCGAGGCCTTCGACGTGCTGGCCAAGAAGTTTTCCACCTGCCCGTCGGGCAAGCGCGGCGGCGATCTGGGTGAAGTGCGCCCAGGGCAGATGGTCGGCGCGATCGACCAGGTGATCTTCAAGAAAGCCCTGCGAGAGATCCACGGGCCGATCAAGTCAAAGTTTGGCTATCACCTGGTGCAGGTGTTCTACCGCGATTGATGAAGCCTAGCGCCGCGCTGCCAGCAACCCTAACCCGGCACAACCAAGCAGCGAAGCACTGACCCGGTTGAATACCCGTCGTGGTCCAGGCCGATTGAACCAGCGCTGCAGGTAAGCGCCCAGCCCCGCATAGATCGCGATTGCCGCCCACTCCAACAGCAGGAACAGCCCGCCCAGCCAGAGGAACTGTTCACTGACCGGCATGGCGCTGTTCATCGAAACGAACTGCGGCAAAAAGGCGGTGAACAGCAAAATCGCCTTCGGGTTACCCGCCGCCACCCAGAACTCCTGGCGCGCCAGGCGCCAGGTGCCGCGCGGGTGATCGCCCGCCAGTTGCGCCTCAGCAACCGGTGCCCGCCACAGTTGCCAGGCGATGTAGAACAGGTAAGCCGCGCCAATCACCTTGATGCTCAGAAACAGGTATTCGCTGGTGTGCAGCACCACCGCCAGGCCCATTGCCGCCAGGGTGATCATGCCGCTGAAGGCAAGAATCCGCCCAGCGCCGGCCACACAGGCAGTGCGCAGGCCATAACGGCTGGCATTGTGCAGGGACAAGAGGTTGTTGGGGCCAGGTGCCATGTTCAGGGCAAAGCAGGCGGGGATGAAAAGCAGCAGGCTCGACAGGTCCATTAGTGTTCTCCGTTGCGACCGGGCCAGCCTCGCCGCCCTGGCCTGCCGGCGTCAAGCACAGTCATGGGGTAAATGGCCGCAACAGTGGGCCACAGGTTAGACTGCGAGCTCCGCTGACACCCGAGACAGGCCCATGCATTGCGCAAGCAGCGAAATCTGGCATGACCCCGCCCTGCCCTTCGTCGAAAGTCGCCGCGCTTGTCATAGCCGCGCCTGTTACAAGGCCCATAGCCACCCCACGTTTTCCATTGGTGCGGTCGATGAGGGTTTTAGCCGTTTCAGCGGTGCCGGCAAACGGCAAGTGCGCCTGGCGCCAGGCACTCTGGTGCTGGTGCCGGCGCAGCGGGTGCATGCTTGCAACCCGGAACCCGGTGCGGCCTGGAGTTACCAGATGCTGCACCTGAATGCCCAATGGTTGCAGGAGCTGCGCCTGGAGATGGGTACTCCAATGGCTGATGCGGGTGAACCGGCGCGCATCGTCCGCTCAGTGGAGCTTTACCAGCACTTTTGTCAGCTCAATGCGCTGTTGTTCTCAGACGCCGGGGTTGCCGAGAAGCACGCAGCGCTGGTGACGTTCATGGGGGATCATGATTTCAGTGCATACCCTGCTCTGGAGGCGGTCGCCCTTGCACCGCTTAGCCAGTCTGTTCTTGGCCAACTGATTGAGCATATCGATCAGGCGGAATTGGCCGAGTTAAGCTTGGATTCGCTGGCACGCCAAGCCGACCTTGGGCGCTATCAGCTGATTCGCGCCTTCCGTGCAGCCACCGGTTTTACGCCCCACGCTTATCTGCTCAACGCCCGGATCAACCGGGCGCGGCAGCTACTTCGCCAAGGTGAGGAACTTGCTGAGGTGGCTTATCGCTTGGGTTTCGCTGATCAGAGCCATTTTCAGCGGGTATTCAAGGCCCATACGGCGGCTACCCCAGGGTATTACCGAACTGCTGGGTCGCCTGTATTGGGGCTGCTGTGCAGCCCTTCGCGGGCAAGCCCGCTCCCACAGGTACAGCGCAAAACTTAAGAGCAGCGTTACCCCTGTGGGAGCGGGCTTGCCCGCGAAGGGCCGCACAGCGGCCCCAAGGCCGCATTTCAGTTTCGCTCCTCCAGCCCCCGCTGACGGCGACCCAGCCAACCACCGGTAACCGCCCAACCCAGGGCAATCGCCGCACCGATCAGCATGGCCAGCTGTGGGTGGTCGCCCATCACATCCAGCGCACGCTTGACCCAGCCACTCAAGGCATCGCCACCGCGATAGACCACGGTGTCGATGAAGTTCTTGGCTTTGTACTTGTCTTCAGCAGGTAACACGGTAAACAGCATTTCCCGCCCAGGGCGAACCAAGGCGTATTCACCGGCGCGGCGTACCACCATCACCACCACGAACACAGCAAACACCGGCGCCACGGCCAGCCAGAGGAAACCGGCCGCCATCACCAGCGGTACTGCCACCAAGAGCATGCCGACCCCAAGGCGCCGGGCCAGCCGGCCGGTGATAAATACCTGGGTCAGTATGGCCAGCGCCTGCACCACGCTGTCGATCAGGCCAAACACCTGGGTTTGCCGGGTCCGGTCAGCGAACGTTTCACTGACGATGCGCGCCTGTTCGAAGTACAAAAACGTACTGACACTGGCCAGCAGCACCACGAACAGTGCGATGCCCAATAGATACGGCGAGCGCAGCACCGCAGTAGCGCCGGCGAACGGATTGCCACCCAAGGGCTTGGAGGCCGGATGCTCACTCATCGCCGGCAACGGATGGCGGTCACGCCAGCGCTGCAGGTAGAGCGTGGCGCCGATGCTGCCAAGCAGCAACAGACACGCCAGGACCAGCAGCCCAGCATGCCCCAGCGGCGCCACCAGCAAGGTGCCGAGCACCGGACCGGTCAAGCCGCCCAAGCTGGCGCCGGCCGCCAGCAGGCCGAACAGTCGCTTGCCCTGTTCGCTGGAAAACAGGTCAGCCAACACGCTCCAGGCCAGGGATATGGCCAGCAGGTTGAACACCGACAGCCAGATGTAAAAAGCCCGCGCCTGCCAGATATCGTCAGGGTCGCGGGCAAACAGCACGGCAAATAGCAGCAGGTTGCTGGCGAAGAAGGCATACGTCCAAGGCAGGATCCGCCGCCGTTTGACCCGCGAAGCCAGCCAGCCGAACAGCGGCAGGCAGATCAGCGTCACCACGAAGGTGCCAGTGAACAGCCATTGCAGGTTGTCCACCCCGCCAGCTACGCCCATGGTCTCGCGTACCGGCCGCAGCATGAAGTAACCGGTGAACAGCAGGTAGAACAAGGCCAGGCCGGCGATCACCGCCGGGCCCTCGTCGGGCTTGAGGTTAAGCCCTTGATCCAGGCGCCGCCGCCAGTTGCTCATCGGCTCAGGCGAACTGCTCGATCAGCGCTTGCTGCTGCGTCTGGCTGAGTAACGCGCCACTGCCGGCTTTGAGTTGATCGAGCTGACGGTCCGGGCGACTGGTCGCGGGGATCACCGCCGTCACGGCCGGATGGCTGATGGCGAACTTCAGGAACAACTGCGCCCAGCTGCTAACCCCGGCCTCTGCCGCCCAGCCCGGCAACGGTTGATCCTTGACCTTGGCGAACAGCCGGCCGTCATCGAAGGCACGGTTGATCAGCACCGCCACGCCCTTGTCCTGGCACAGCGGTAGCAGGCTTTTCGCCGCCTCAGGCGAGTTGACCGAATAGTTGATCTGGATGAAATCGAGCTTCTCGCTGCGCACAATCCGCTCGACATCATCCTGGCCGCTGGCCAGGTAGTGGGTAATGCCGATATAGCGGGTCTTGCCCTGGGCCTTGAGCTCGCGGGCGTAGGGCAGTTGCCGTTGCCAGTCTCGCAGGTTGTGGATCTGCAGCAAATCGACCTTGTCGGTGCGCAGGCTCCTGAGCGTGCCGTCCCACTGCTCCTGGGCGGCAGCGGCGCTGTCGGCGGCGATCTTGGTGGCGATGAAGCACTGGCGGTGCCAGCCGCCCTCCTCCAGCAACTGGCCGAGAATGGCATCGGCGCCGCCGTAGTTGGGCGAGGTATCGATGACCTTGCCGCCACCGTCGAAAAACGCCTTGAGCACCTGCTTGAGCTGCTGGTACTGCGCAGAGCCAGCCTCGACCTCAAAGCTGCCAGAGGTGCCAGCGCCGATGACCGGCAAGGCTTCACCGGTTGCGGGGACCTTGCGGGTGAGCATGCCGCTGGCGGTTTCAGCGCGTAGCCAAGGGCTGGCAGCCAGTAGGCCTAATGCCGCACCAGTGCGTAGGACATCACGACGACCGTACATAGAAAAGCTCCCGTCATGAATCGGAAACTTTCAAGGCTAGCCGCTCCACCCTGCACCGGTGGGTGATTCTGTATCTGGATGTTAGCTTCAGGCTTGCAGCAGCAAGCTCAAGTCCAGGCCGCCGGCAGTGAGCGGTGGGCACCAGTAGTAACCGCCGGTCAGTGGCCGGCTGAAACGGTACAGGCCGTCGATCACGCCGTCTTCCAAGCCGCTCATGCGGCGCAGCTGCACCTCGAAAGCGTCGAAGCTACGCCCCAGGGCAACGAACGCCAGGCCCGCGCCACGCTCATCGGCCCAGGCGACCGAGCGCCTGACCATGAAGGCTTCAGGGTCGAAGCTCTCCTGAGCGGTACGTTTGACGTGTGCCGACTCTGGCGCATCGTCCAGCTCTTCGTTGTCGCTGAGACGGCGGCCAATGATGTTGTCTTGCTCAGCCTGCGGCAGCGACTTGAAGTAGTTCAGGTCATGCTTCCACAGCTGGAAGGCAGCAAAGCTCGAACCGCTCAGGCCTGGCTGCTCGCCGGCAACGATTGCCGCGTCTACTGCAGCTTGCTCGACCGGGTTCTCAGTACCGTCCTCATAGCCGGTCAGGTCGTGACCGCCGCGGTGCAGGAAGCCATCGACACTGTCTACCAGGCGCAAGGCCGGTGCCAGCAGTTGTTCCAAGGCCTGCGCGCGCAGGAACAGCTCACCGCGCTCAGCACCGCGCAGCCACAGCCACAGGGCGTGCTGGGTGCTAGGGTTCTCGACCGCCGCGTCCAGTTGCGGGAAGCTGCGTAGCTCCGGGACTTCGCGGCCCAGGGCCTTGGCCAGCGGCGCGCCGATGCCGACGATCAGTTGCTGGCCATCGACTTGCGTCAGCAAAGCGTCAAGCACGGCAGGCAGCGCCTGGCTTGCGTGCAAGGTGAAGAACAAGTGACGGGCGTGCGCCGGCACCGGGGTGGCAAGCAGACCTTGCTGGAACGGCATGACAGGCTAATCCTCGGCAAAAGCGCGAATCCTACTGCGCCCGCCGCCAGTAAGCAACGCGGCGCAGAGCCGCTGTAGCGGTGCTTTGGCCACAGGCGCAGTAACAAAACTTTACCAAGACCTGGCCCAGTGCGATTAGCTATCGTTCGGGCGCCACCTACACTGCTGGCACTACTTTGCTCGAGACAGTGCCCATGACCGCCTCACCCTTGCTTACCGCCGTCTTGCCTATCGCCTTGGGCATCATCATGCTCGGGCTTGGCTTGTCGCTGACCTTGGCTGACTTCGCCCGGGTGGTGAAGTACCCCAAGCCGGTAGTGATTGGCCTGGCTTGCCAGATCCTGCTGCTGCCGTTGGTATGTTTCCTGATCGCCAATGGCTTTGGCCTGGAGTCGGCACTGGCGGTCGGCCTGATGCTGTTGGCAGCCTCGCCCGGCGGCACTACGGCTAACCTGTTCAGCCACCTGGCCCACGGCGATGTGGCGCTGAACATCACCTTGACCGCGGTCAACTCGCTGATCGCGATCCTGACCATGCCGCTGCTGGTCAATTTGTCGTTGATCTGGTTCATGGAATCGGATCAGGCGATTCCGCTGCAATTTGCCAAGGTCATGCAAGTGTTCGCCATCGTCTTGCTGCCGGTGGCGCTGGGCATGATGATCCGCCGCTGGGCACCGGGCTTTGCCGCGCGCATGGAGAAACCAATGAAGCTGGTGGCGGCGCTGTTCCTGGCGTTCACCATCGTCCTGGCGCTGGCCAAGGACTGGCAGACCGTAGTCGAGTACGCACCGATCGTCGGCGGCGCTGCGCTATTGTTCAACCTGCTCAGCCTGGGCGTGGGCTACTGGGTGCCGCGCTTGTTGAACATCCCCAAGCGCCAGGCGATTGCGATTGGCATGGAGATCGGTATTCACAACGGCACCTTGGCCATTGCCCTGGCCTTGAGCCCATCGCTGCTCAATAACGCCACCATGGCAGTACCCGCGGCGATCTACAGCTTGCTCATGTTCTTCACGGCGGCGGGGTTCGGCTGGTGGGTGAGTCGGGGTCACAGGCTAGAGCGGAGCGCGGCCGGTTCTGGGCGTACCGCTGAAGATTGACCTTTGCAGGGGCGGGCTTGATCCGGGATGAGGCCCGCTGCTTCAGCGCTCGATGTGCGTACGCCGTGCACGCAATTGGCGCTTGAGCACGGCCAAGGGCGGCGCATAGAAAAAACCGAACGACACGCAGCCCTGGCGCCCCTTAACCGCATGGTGTAGCCGGTGCGCCCGATGCAGTCGCTTCAGGTATCGATTGGTTGGGCGCAGCTTGCGCGGCCAATGCCGGTGAAACCAGCCGTCATGGGCCAGCACATACAGCAGGCCATAACCCGCTACCCCGCCGCCGACCCACTGCAATGGCGCATGCCCGGCCTTGCCCAGCGCCACCAGGCCGGTCGCAATCAAGGCCAGCGCCACCAGGTAGACGTCGTTGGTTTCCAGCATGCCCAGCTGCGGCTGATGGTGCGAGCGGTGCAACCACCAGCCCCAGCCATGCATGATGTACTTGTGCGCCAAGGTGCCGACGCCTTCCATGGCCAGCACGGTGGCGAACAGGATGGCGAGATTGAACAGCATGGGAAAATCCGCAGTAGATGACCAAAGGCGCAAGATTACCACCGCAGCCGGTAGGGATCAGCCCAGCCTGATCAAGCAAACGCCTCGATGACGCAATTGTCATCTTTCTGTCGTTGACCTTGCCCCGTGCCAGGGGTAAGGTCCGCCGCGCAATTACGCATCCCCACACAGGAGTCCTGCATTGGACAGTAGCCCCAGTCGATTGCGACAGGTCCACACGGCGAGCTAGTCCGGCAGTATTTCTGCCACTGTCTCGCCAAACCCGGTAGACGGTGGTTCAGCACGGCCCAAACGGGTCAATGCTCCCTCCCCCCTCTTCTTTACACCGCCGCCCGATGGGCGATGGTTGCTGTGGTCCTGCGCATTCTCATTTTTCAACGTGCCATCTGCCGATGGTGCTCGTACGGGCGATTGCCCGTGCAACGAGGTTTGCTATGGATTGGAAAGTCTTTCTGCTGCGCGTCAGCGTAGCCCTGCTGCTCGGTGCCTTGATCGGCGCTGAGCGACAACTGCGTCAACGCCTGACCGGCCTGCGCACCAATGCGCTGGTCAGCACCGGCGCTTGCCTGTTCGTGCTGATGACCCAGGCAGTGCCGGGCATGGCCCCGAACGATGCGTCGCGGATCGCCGCGTATGTGGTGTCGGGTATCGGTTTTCTCGGCGGCGGCGTTATCATGCGCGACGGCTTGAACGTGCGCGGGCTCAATACTGCCGCGACCCTCTGGTGCACCGCCGCTGTCGGCGTGCTGTGCAGCGTTGAGCTGCTGTTGGAGGCAGCGGTGGGCAGCCTGGTGGTGCTCTGCGCCAACATTTTGCTGCGCGATATCGCCCAACGCCTGGATCATCAGGAAGTGTTGCCGGCCAGCGAGGTCGAGCAGCGTTTCGAGGTGCGTATCGTTTGCCGCGCCGAGGACGAGATCCAGGTGCGCAGCCTGATGCTGCACAGCCTCAGCGACCCTGGCCTGCGCTTGCAGTCGCTGCACAGCGAGGATCTGCCTGACGCCAGCCGCCTGGAAGTGCGCGCCGAACTGCTGGGCAATCCGCAAGCCACGGCTCAACTGGAGCGGCTGGTCGGCCGAGTCAGCCTGGAAAAAGGCGTCAGCGCGGTGCGCTGGCAGGTGCGTGAGCTGGGGACAGACTGAACGCCAGCGCGGGGCGGCTCAGGCGCCGTCCCGCTGGTGCTTTTCCTTCATTTCCTGGCGCTCCTTGGCTTCGATGCACAAGGTGGCGGTCGGCCGCAACAGCAAGCGGCGCAGGCCGATCGGCTCGCCGGTTTCCTCGCACCAGCCATACTCACCACGGGCTAGGCGCTCAAGGGCCTGGTCGATCTTGTCCAGCAGCTTCTTCTCGCGCTCCAGCGAGCGCAATTGCCAGTGCCGCTGCTCCTCGGCGCTGCCAATGTCGGCGGGGTCGCTGAGCACTTCCTGTTCGCGCAAGGCGCGAAACTCTTGCTCGATGCGCTGCTGCAGTTCGCTACGCTGGCTTATCAGCAATGTGCGAAAAAACTGGCGCTGCGGCTCGTTCATGTAGGCCGCTGGGCTTTGCTTGAGTAACTCTTGTTCGGTCATGGCGGTGCTTCCTTCATCGTTCAAACATCAACGGCAGCCCCTGGCAGCTGTCTATCACCTGGCCCTGGTGCCAAGCCAACTGCCCCGACACCACGGTGCTGCGCACGGCATGGCGAAAGCTGCGCTGGGCAAAGGGGGTCCAGCCGCAGTGGGCAAGTATCGGTTGCGCGCTGGCTGGCAGGGGCTGGGCCAGGCGCTCGACCAGCGCAAAATCCGCCCAGTAGCCCTCACGCAGGTAGCCGCGCTCACGAATGGCGAACAAGTCCGCTACTGCATGGCTGGTCTTGCTGACCATCTGGCTCAGGCTCAATACCCCTTCGCTGACCAGCTCCAAGGCGGCCGGCAAGGCGTGCTGGACCAATGGCAGCCCGGACGGTGCCTGGAGGTAATCGCGCTGTTTTTCTTCCAGGCTGTGCGGTGCATGGTCGGTGCCGATCACATCGATGAGATCGCTGGCCAGCGCCTGACGCAAGGCGTCGCGCTCGGCGCGCGACTTGATCGCTGGATTGCACTTGATCAGGTGGCCAAGCACTGAGTAGTCGCTGTCGTCGAACAGCAAATGGTGCAGGCAGACCTCGGCGGTGATGCGCTTGCCGGTCACCGGGCCTGGCTCGAACAACGCCAGTTCGCGGGCTGTGGTCAGGTGCAGGACATGCAGCCGAGTGCCGAAACGCCGGGCCAGTTCGACGGCCAGCTTCGAGGAGCGATGGCACGCCTGGGCGTCGCGAATCTGTGGGTGCGCGGCGGGCGGGATGAACGTGCCATGGCGCTGCTGCCAGCGCGCCTGGTTGGCAAGGATGCTGGGGGTGTGCTCGCAGTGGGCGAGCAGGATAGTGGGGGCACAGCTGAACAGCTTTTCCAGTACCTGAGGGTCATCCACCAGCATGTCGCCGGTCGATGCACCCATGAACACCTTGATCCCGGCGACCGCGCCAGGGTCGAGCGCGGCGATGGTTTCAAGGTTGTCGCGGCTGACACCAAAGTGAAAACCATAGTTGGCACGCGAAGTCGCCGCCGCGCGGCGCTGCTTGTCGGCCAGCGCTGCCAGGGTCAGGGTGGGCGGATGGGTGTTGGGCATGTCCATGAAACTGGTAATGCCGCCGGCCACTGCGGCGCGCGACTCGCTGGCAATGGAGCCTTTGTGCGCAGCGCCTGGCTCACGGAAGTGCACCTGGTCATCGATCATGCCCGGCACCAGCCAGCGGCCATCGGCGTCGAGTTCGATGCGCGCCTGGGCGTTGTCGATGCTCGCGGCGATTTTTTCGATGCGCCCGTGGGCGACCAGCAGGTCGGCGTCGAACTCACGCCCTTCATTGACCACCCGGGCATTGCGTATGAGCAAGTCGGCCATGCTCAAAACTCGTTCTGCAAGGCCTTGTAGCCCTGGACCAGATCGATATTGGTGCGCGCGACGTCTTCGGAGAACTCCGAGGCCGAAACGCTGACCGGCGGGTAACCCTGCAAATCGGTGTGGGGGCCAATGTGCTCGGTGGGCGGCACGTAGAAGCGTTCGGGCAAATCCCTGCCATCGACCACCGAGTTGTGCCGCACCACGCTGCCATTGCCCACGCGGCAGTTGAACAACACGCTGTTGAAGCCGATGAATACCCGATCACCCACGGTGCAGGGGCCGTGGACGATCGAGCGGTGGGCTATCGAGGTGTATTCACCAATGCTTACCGCGGCGCCAGACTTGGAGTGGATCACCACGCCATCCTGGATATTGGAGTTGGCGCCGATGACGATCGGTTGCATATCGCCGCTGGCGTCGACTTCGTCGGCGCGGATCACGGCGTAAGGGCCAACGAATACGTTGTCCTTGATCACCACCTTGCCGCAGATGATCGCTGTTTGGTCGATATAGGCCGACTCAGCGATTTCTGGGAGGTGGCCGGAGGGGTTTCTGCGAATCACAGTGGTTGATCCTGAGAAAGTGGGCAGCCTCAAATGTTACGTTATAACAGTTAACTTGCAAGCCCTCGCTTGCTCCCTACTTCGCCAGCTCTCAGACTTGCCGCTTTGCATGCCGAGGACCACCCTATGCGTATTCGCCCTACCCTAGCCGGGGATATCCCGCTGCTGCCGAGCATCGAGCGTTCGGCAGCCCAGGCATTTCTCAGCGTGCCTAGCTTGGCCTGGCTGGCGGCAGGTGAGGTGCTGAGCGAATTCGAGCATCAGCTGTTCGTTCAGGCCCAGGCAAGCTGGGTGGCAGTCGATGAGCACGAACGGGTAATGGGGTTTCTCTGCGCCCGTCTGGAGGGTGATGCGCTGCATATTCATGAAGTGTCCGTTGCTCAGCAAGCGCAGGGCCAAGGGCTTGGCCGTGGGTTGATTGCCCAAGCGATTGGTGCGGCTCGAGGGATGGGTTGTGCAGAGGTGACCTTGACCACTTTTTCGCAGGTGCCTTGGAATGCGCCGTTTTACCAGCGGCTTGGTTTTGCCGTGATTAGCCAGGAGCAGTTGGGCGAGCGGTTGCTAGGGATCTTGGAGGAAGAACGGCGCCTTGGGCTGGTTGGGCGCTGCGCCATGCGCATGATTCTGGCCGGATAATGTCAGTGCCGGCCTCATCGCGGGGCAAGCCCGCTCCCACGCAGCCCTCTATGAAGCAGGTTAACGTGGGAGCGGGCTTGCCCCGCGATGAGGCCGGCACTGCAGCCCACAAGCCACTGGCTATGCACTCGCGGCAGCCGCCCCGGCCAGGCAATAGCGATCCCTACCCTGGCGCTTGGCCTCATACAATGCGCTATCAGCCACCGCCATCAAACTCTCAGCGGTAACCGTCTCAAGGGCCGGATAAGTCACCGCAATCCCGGCACTGGCCGACACCTGTCCCAACGGGCTGCCGGCGTGCTCAATACCCAAGCGGCGCAGCATGTGCAGCGTTTCTTGCACGATCAACACCGCACCTTGCGCGTCGGTATCGGGCAACAACAGGGTGAACTCTTCACCGCCATAGCGCACCGCCAAGTCCGCAGGGCGCTTCAACATGTGCCGTAATAATTCGCCAACCCGGCGCAGGCATTGGTCGCCTGCCGGATGGCCGTAGCGGTCGTTATAAGCCTTGAAGTAATCCAGATCCATCATGACCAAGGCCAGCGGGTAGCCTTGCCGACGTGCCCGGCCGACTTCAGCTTCGAACACCGCATCGAGTCGCCGGCGGTTGCCCAAACCGGTCAGGCTGTCGGTCAGGGCCAGGTCCTTGAGGGTCTGGTGCGCCTGGTGCAGAGCGCGTTCGATGGCAATCCGTTCGCGCAGCTGGCGCAGCACCACCCAGCCGAATACCGCCAAGCCCAGGAGCAAGACCAGCAGTACGCCAATCGACTTGATCATGTCATGCCGCCACGGCGCGATGATCGACTCGCGCGACAGCCCCGCTTCCACCACCAGCGGATACCGGCTCAGCGCCCGGTAGGCATACAGCCGCGGCGTGCCGTCGACCACTGCCACCGCTTGCGCGATGCCTTCGTTGGCATACGGCAGGTGGTTGCGAAACACCTCGCTGTTGGCCAGGCTGCGGCCGACCACCTGCTCGACAAAGGGCCGGCGTACCAGAATGGTCCCATCGCGCTTGGCCAAGACCAGGGCGCCGCGCTCGTCGATCTTGAAATCGCCGTAATAGCGCACGAACCAGTCGACTTTGATGGTGCCCAGTAGCACCCCGGCAAAACTGCCGTCGGGATAGTTCAAGCGCCTGGAAATCGGAATGATCAAATCGCCGGTCGAGCGGCTTTTGACGACCGAGCCGATGCGGACGTGGCGATCGGTGTGGCTGCGGTGATAGCTGAAATAGTCGCGATCGGCGTTGTTGGCATTGGCCGGGATGGCGTCCTGGTCAGTGACGATCCAGCTGCCGTCGGGGCCATACACGAACAACCCGTGCAACTGCGGCATGATGGTGGCCTGCTGACGCAGCAAGGCGTGCAGGCGCGGTCGGTCGAGGTGCTCGAAGCCGTCTCCTTCCAAGCGCTCGGCCAATGCTGCGGTAATCGCATCGACCTGGCGGATAGCATCTTCGGCGTGTTGCGCAGAGGCACGGGCCAGGTTGGTGACCGAGTCTTCGGCATTGACGAACGCATGCCGATAATCACGCCAGATGCGCCAGGTTTCGGTCGACACGAAGGCCAGCATCACCACCGCCATGAACACCAATACCAGTCGAAACAAGGCCACTGCGCGGCCCTCGCCGGTTACCGCGAACAGTCCGTCATCGTCGTGTTTCCTGGCAGCACGCATTGAAGTCCCTTGTTGTCGCAATTGCCGTCCTTGACTATAGATCAGCGCCGTTTGCGCGAGCCCAGCTCGATCCAGGTCGGCGCGTGGTCGCTGGCTTTGGGCTCGTTACGCACCCAGGCATCGACCCCTGCCGCCTTCAGATAGGGGGCTAGCGCGCGATTGAGCAGCAAGTGGTCGATTCGCAGCCCGGCATTGCGCGCCCAGTGATTGCGGAAGTAATCCCAAAAGGTATACACCCGCTCATCCGGGTGCAGGTGGCGCACGGCATCGATCCAGCCTTGCCCAAGCAGGCGCTGGTAGCAGGCGCGCGATTCGGGTTGGAGCAAGGCGTCCTTGAGCCAGGAGCGCGGGTTGTAGATGTCTTGATCGGTCGGCACAACGTTGAAGTCACCGGCCAGCACCGTCGGGTGTTCGCTGGCGCATAACCCCTGGGCATGCGTGATCAGGTTCTCGAACCAGGCGAGCTTGTAATCGAACTTCGGCCCCGGTTGCGGATTGCCGTTGGGCAAGTACAGACAGGCGACCAGTACGCCATGGACCGCGGCCTCCAGGTAGCGGCTCTGGCTGTCGTCTTGCATGCCTGGCAAACCACGGCGCACCTCCAAAGGCTCACTGTCGCGGGCCAATATCGCCACCCCGTTCCACGCTGGCTGGCCCTGGTACACACAGCCATAGCCGGCCGCTTCCAAGGCCTGACGGGGAAAGTCTTTGTCTGCGGCCTTAAGCTCTTGCAGGCAGGCGATATCCGGTTGTTCCCGTTCAAGCCAGGCCAGTAACCCAGGCAAGCGACTGCGGATGCCATTGATGTTGAAGGTGGCAATCTTCAGCGCTTTCATGCGTCTGGATCGTTGACGTGGGCCTGCACCGCCTCCTCAAGGGCGCGGACATGGGCCTGGTCGGCCAGCGCCTTGAGGGCCAGCCAATCATCCCAATCGAGTGCGCCGTCGTCGCGCAGCGCCTCGGCAGTACGAATCAGCTCGTGGTGATAAGCATCCGGCGATTCGCGCCTATAGCTCTCGTCGTCGTACTGGGCGTACCAGGCCTCAAGCTCGGGAATGCTGCGTTCGATGCTCATGCCCTGCTCCTTCATGCAACCTTTGAATCTCTGAGCCCTGCCCGCTGGCATCGTTCCACAGGCTTTCACCGGTGGCGCTGTGCGCAGAAAAATTAAACCTTTGCCCTGCGCCATGGCTCAACCATAAGCGACATTGAGGTCGCGCCAACTGAGAAGGAGTGCATCATGAACAATCTGTTCCTCAAGCGGGTCGGCTTGTCCGTCGCATTGGGCATGGCTTCGTTGCATGCCATGGCCGCAAACTCCGATGATTTCGTCGATGCTGCCACCGAAGCCGGCATTGCCGAAGTGGTGACCGGCAACCTGGCCATGCAGAAGAGCCAGAATGCCGACATCAAGGCCTTCGCTCAACAAATGGTCACCGACCATACCAAGGCCAATCAGCAACTCGGCGATGTCGCCCGCAAGCACGATATCAGCGTGCCAGATGAGGCCGCGCTGACCGACAAGGTGAAGAAGGTGATCCTGGAGTGGCGTGACGAGTCGTTCGACAAGTCGTACATCAACAATCAGGTCGATGCCCACGAAAAAGCGGTGGAGTTGTTCAAGAAAGAGGCCAGCTCTTCTGACAAGCCTGATCTGAAAGCCTTCGCCAGCGACACGCTGCCGACCCTGCAAAAGCATCTGGAGCATGCCAAGCAGCTGCAAGCCAAACACGGCAAATGAATTGATTCTGCGAGGTTAGCCATCCATGAGTAACGATCCACTACGCTCAGAAGTTCTCACCCGCCTGCTGCATGCCCACCCACAGGGGCTGGGCAAGGAAGTGCTGGACAATTATCGCGGCGAGAAAGCCGTGGCCGGCATGCTCAAGACCCTGCAGGACGAAGGGCTGATTCACGATGGCAGCGTTGGCGTCGACGCCGAGCACCAGATCAGCGTGCAGTATCCGATCAAACTCTCCAGCGCGGGGGTTGAGGCAGCCAAGCAAGTCCAAGGCTGACCATTCTGACTGGTTTTAGCCAATTCCGGCCTCTTTGCGGGCTCACCTGCAAAGAGGCCGGATGCTTCACTGTTTCTTCTCAAAATCCCGCGGCGGCTTGGCCGGCCCCTGGGGGTCAACTTGCGGATCATCGACATCTGGCGAGTCTGGATCAAACCCCAGATCATCCTTTTGAGTGGAATGCTCGGAAGAATGAGGCCCCTTCCCTGGCGGTTCAGTACGCTGTTGCTCTGGCTTGGACATGGTTGAGCGACTCCGGTGGGTGTTTATAGAAGAAACCACCGACAGCGCAAAGTTTGATTTATCCGCCTTCGCCAAGCCGATTGGCAGGCTCTTTGGCAGTCAAAGCCGCGCGGCATTCGCTCAACGCGGCAGACCGACTGCCGAGCTCAGCCTGCAAATAATCCAACTGCTGCTTCTGCTCACTGCACAACTCACGCTTTTGCTCCAACTGCTGGGCTTGTGCCTCAAGCTGACGGCGCATCTCATCACTGCTGCCCTGCGCCTGGGCCAGGATCGAACGCAGCCCCTGCACTTGTGCATCGCGTTGCTCAAGTTGCTCGTTCATCAGGGTGTGCTGCGCGGTCAACTGACGGCTCTCGCCTAGCAAACGCTCATTGTCGCGGTGCAGGCGGGTCAATTCTTCCTGGCGCACGATCAAGCCCTGCTGCAATTGCCGCTGTTCGACCTGCAGCTGTTGAACCTGCGCCTCATGCCGGCGCTGTTCTTGCTCGCGCTGCTCGCGGCTGGCGGCGCGGTAGTGCTCGAGCGCATCGCGAGCGTGGCGATGTTTGTCTTCCAGCGAACGGATTTGCTCATCCTTGTCGGTCAGGCGCAGCTGTAACTCGCCCAGCGACTGGTTGAGGCTGGCACTGCGCAATTGCTCGGCTTGCAGAGTACTCAAGGTCGAGGCGAGCTTCTCCGATTCGGCCTGCAAGGCGGCGGCCTGGATCTGCTGCTGTTGGTGCGCCGCAGCCAGCGCCTGCTGAGCCAGCTGCAGCTGCGCCTGCAGCTGTTCACGTTGCTCGACGAATACCGCTTCGGCCTGGCGAATGTGCGCCTCTGCTTGCTCATGCAACTGCGCCGCCAGCTGATCCACCAGCCGTGCCAATGGCTCGTTCAGCCCTGACATCGCCAACGGCGCCGCGGGTTGCTGGGCCTCCAGTTCTTTGAGGTAGCGGTGAATGGTGGTTTTCGAGCCCGTGTTGCCCAACTCGATTCGTACCGCATCGATGCTTGGGTGTTCGCCACGGGCTATCAAGGCCTGGCGCGCCTGCTGCACTACCGCTTTGTTGATACCGCCGCGCGCCATGTGTGCTCCTACGATTTCGTAATGTGGTACGTACTATGTAATTACGTACCAATTCTGATCGCAGTGAAACGGCTTTTCAAGGACTGGATGACATTCAATAAACACGGCTTATCGCATGTGATAGGCAAATGAGTCGCTAAGAGTTGCCGGCAGATGTACAGAAGCGCGCGGCGGGAGTACTGGATAAGGAAAAGCGGCCGATACCCAGACGCAAGGAAACGCGGCCCGCTACTGTTCGATGATCGAACACAAGCGCCCCCCTTGAATTGACGGTCTGTGATTCACTGCGCACCATTCACCGACCTCGCGCCCCGCTCTGCCTAAAAGCTGGTCGCGTTCGATAAGCCCTTGCAGCTCATAACAAGTTCAATAAACGACCCTTAAATGACCGATTCCAAGATCACCACGCCCCGCCTCACGCAGGGAGGCATCGGCGACAAAGTTCGCGATGCCTTCGCCGTCGGCAAGACCCGCTGGGGCATGCTCGCCCTGGTGTTCTTCGCCACCACCTTGAACTACATCGATCGCGCTGCCCTCGGGATCATGCAACCGATGCTGGCCAAGGACATGAGCTGGACGGCGATGGACTACGCCAACATCAACTTCTGGTTCCAGGTCGGCTACGCGATAGGTTTTTTGTTGCAAGGCCGGCTGATCGACAAAGTAGGCGTCAAGCGCGCGTTCTTTGCCGCCGTGCTGCTCTGGAGCCTCGCCACGGGCGCCCACGGCTTGGCGACCTCGGCGGCGGGGTTCATGGTGTGCCGGTTCATCCTTGGCCTGACTGAAGCGGCCAATTACCCCGCTTGCGTCAAGACCACGCGGCTGTGGTTCCCCGCTGGCGAACGGGCGATTGCCACCGGCCTGTTCAACGCCGGCACCAATGTCGGCGCCATGGTCACCCCGGCGCTGCTGCCGCTGATCCTCGCCGCCTGGGGCTGGCAAGCCGCGTTCATCGCCATGGCTTGCCTGGGCCTGGTCTGGCTGGTGTTCTGGGGGCTGAAATACTTCGACCCTGAGCAGCACCCGCGGGTGCGCCAGAGCGAACTGGACTACATCCAACAGGACGTCGAGCCTGAGGCGCACCGCGTACCCTTCAAGCGCATCCTGCGCATGCGCGGGACCTGGGCCTTCGCCGTGGCGTACTCGATCACCGCCCCGGTGTTCTGGTTCTACCTGTACTGGCTGCCGCCGTTTCTCAATCAGCAGTACGACCTGGGCATCAGCGTTACCCAGATGGGCATCCCGCTGATTCTGATCTGGCTGACCGCTGATTTCGGCAGCATCGGCGGCGGCATCCTGTCTTCCTGGTTGATCGGTCGCGGCGTACGGGCCACCCGCGCGCGGCTGATCTCGCTGCTGATTTTCGCCTGCACCATGCTCAGCGTGACCTTTGCCGCGCACGCCAGTGGCTTGTGGATTGCGGTGCTGGCCATCGCGGTGGCGGTTGGCGCGCACCAGGCCTGGACGGCGAATATCTGGAGCCTGGTGATGGACTACACGCCCAAGCACCTGATCAGCTCGGTGTTCGGCTTCGCCAGCATGTGCGCGGCCATTGGTGGGATGTTCATGACCCAGATCGTGGGCAGCGTGCTGACTGCAACCCATAACAACTATGCGGTGTTGTTCACCCTGATTCCGGCCATGTACTTCCTGGCGCTGATCTGGCTGTACTTCATGGCGCCGCGCAGTATCGAAACGCTGTAAGCAGGCATGGTGCTTTCCTCACAGGCCCGTCATGGGCCTGTTTTTTTGTGCCGTATGCCCAGTTACCACTACTGATGCCGCACCTTCGAAAAATTCTCAGACCTTGAAGCTGACTTTAGTCCTACGCTGGATAGGCGACCGAGGGTTCAACCGGCTCAGGCTGTGCGGTGGATGTCGGTCACCACGCCACCCTTTGATACAGGAGACGCGAGCATGGGATACGTCACAACTAAAGATGGGGTCGAGATTTTCTACAAAGACTGGGGGCCACGCGACGCCCAGGTGATCCACTTTCACCATGGCTGGCCGCTGAGCGCCGATGACTGGGATGCGCAATTGCTGTTCTTCCTTGGCCAAGGCTTTCGCGTGGTCGCCCATGACCGGCGCGGACACGGGCGCTCCAGCCAGGTCTGGGATGGACACGACATGGACCACTACGCCGATGACGTCGCCGCTGTAGTCGAGCACCTGGGGACGCAGGGCGCGGTGCATGTCGGCCACTCCACCGGCGGCGGCGAGGTGGTGCGCTATATCACCCGTCACCCCAACGATCCGGTTGCCAAAGCCGTACTGATTGCAGCGGTGCCCCCGCTGATGGTCAAGACCGAGGCTAACCCGGGTGGGCTGCCCAAGTCGGTATTCGACGACTTCCAGGTGCAAACCGCGACCAACCGCGCGCAGTTTTTCCACGATGTGCCCGCCGGCCCGTTCTACGGCTACAACCGCCCTGGGGCCAAGCCTGCCGAAGGGGTCATCCTCAACTGGTGGCGCCAGGGCATGATGGGCTCGGCCAAGGCTCACCATGACGGCATCGTTGCCTTCTCGCAGACTGACTTCACCGAGGATCTCAAGCGCATCACCATCCCGGTGCTGGTCATGCATGGCGATGACGACCAGATCGTGCCCTACGAAAACTCCGGCCCGCGCTCGGCAGAACTGCTAAGCAACGGCACCTTGAAGACCTACAAGGGCTACCCGCACGGCATGCCGACCACCCATGCCGATGTGATCAACGCCGATCTGTTGGCGTTCGTGCGCGGTTGATCAACGCACGGCCATAGGCCTTGTCGGCCTATGGCTGTGTGCGCAGTAGAAAAATTGAAAGCAAAGTGCCATCAGTCATTCAGCTGTCATCTGCCTGTCGTATTTTCCGAGCATCACCCAGGGTCGGGAACCACCAGCAGTGATCCGCCGAACATCATCCTCCGCAGGCCTTCTGCCGATTCTGATCCTGGTGCTGTGCGCCGTGACCCTGGCATTTCTCTGGGGCCTGCACTTCACCCAGAAGCACGCCGCCCGCCAGGGCGCTTTGTCAGCCAAAGCGGCCGAGCACCTGAACCTTGCCAGTATCGTCGCCGAGAGCCTGCGCCAATTGGTCGATCGCGCCCAGGCGGTAGGCCGCGGTACCCAGGATGATATGAAAGCGCTGCGCCAAGGCAGCTTCAGTCTGGCGCGGATTCTCGCCGAAGACCCGGTGTTCAAGCGCATGAGCCTGTATGACCGGCACGGACAGCTGGTCTCGGCCAGCCATGGCGACGAAGTCCAGCGCCTGCCTGATGATTGGCTGGAGCAGCTGAAAAACCACGTCTCGCGCTACGGCTTCAAGCCGTTCCTGCCGCGCATCGCAGCGAGTGACAATCCCTCCGCCCTGCCCGACTGGCGCTTGCCGTTCCTGCTGCCCCTGACTGATCTGCCGGGGCGCGAGATCGACACTATCCTGGTGGTGCAACTGGACATCGGCTACCTGGCGGTGTTGTTTCAGCACATCGACCTGGGCCGCAGCGGGCTGATGCGGCTGCTGCAAGATGATGGCCAGGAGCGCTTGCGGATCGACACCAGCGGCGTAGTGGTGGCCGGCGAGACATTGATGCCCGACCTGCCAGACACCGGCGATGACGCCGGGGTGCTGACCCAATATGCCGCCGAAGGGCCCTACCAGAGCCTGTATCGGCGCGTGGCTGATCGCGGTTTCAGCATCGTGGTCAGTCAGCGCTATGAAGAAATCCTCACCCCGTCGGCACTGACCTACGAAGGCCAATTCTGGCTGAACCTGTGCATGACCCTGATGATCCTCGCCAGCCTCGCTTGGAGCCTGCGCCTGCTGGGCAAGCGCCAGGAAGCCTTCAGTGCGCTGGAGCAGGCCCAGCAGGTCAACCATGAGCTGATCGAGCGCCTGGAAGACGAGCACCGACGCAGCAGCCATGCGGCAGCCACCGATCACCTCAGCGGCCTGCACAATCGCCGCCAGTTCGTCGAAGTTGCTACCCAGACACTTAGCCGCCAGCGTGGCAAACGGCGCCTGATGGCGATCCTGTTCATCGACATGGATCGCTTCAAATCGATCAACGACTCGCTGGGCCACCGTATTGGCGACCTGCTGTTGCAAGCGGTCGCCGGGCGCATCCAGCGCCTGCTTGAACCAGGCGACGAAGCCTCGCGCTTTGGCGGTGACGAGTTCGTGGTGCTGCTGGCCGGGGAGCGCAGTGAAGAACAGATCAACACCTGGGTGCGCACATTGGTGCAAAAGCTCTCTGCCACCTATGCCCTGGATGGCCAGGAGGTCAACACCAGCCCCAGCGTCGGCGTCAGCATCTGCCCGCGCGATGGCCAGGACATCGACGCGCTGATCCGCTGCGCAGACGCCGCCATGTATTCGGCCAAGCAAGCCGGACGTGCCCAGTACCGCTTCTTCGATCCCTCGTTGAACCTGAGCGACATCCAGGCCTTCACCCTCGAACAGGCCTTTGGCAGCGCGTTGGCCGAGCGCCAGTTCGTGTTGCATTTTCAGCCGCAGATTCGCTTGGATACCCTGCAAGTGCTGGGTTACGAGGCTCTGGTGCGCTGGGACCACCCTGAGTTCGGCCTGCTTTACCCCGACCGGTTCATTAGCGTTGCCGAGCGCAGCGGCTTTATCGTCGAGCTGGGTTGGGAAGTGTTGCGCCTGGCCTGCGAGGAACTGGTGCGCTGGCGCCAACGCGACCTCGAGTCGCGCCTGGCGGTGAACGTCTCAGCGCTGCAACTGCGCCAGAGCGATTTCAGCGAACGCCTGCTCGCCGAGCTCAAGCGCCTGCAGATTGCCCCGCAACGGCTGGAGCTGGAGATCACCGAAACCACCGTGCTCGACCCTGAAGGCGCCGCCGTCGACCACCTGCACCGCTTGCGCGCGGCCGGTATCGGCATCAGCCTGGATGATTTCGGCCGCGGCTATGCAGGTTTTGCCCATCTGCACTCTCTGCCGCTGAGCAAGCTGAAAATCGACCGTGCGTTGATCGCGCCGCTGTGCAACAGCCACGACGACAGCCCGATCGTTTCTTCGACCATCATCCTGGCCAAGCGCCTGGGCCTGGAAGTGGTCGCTGAAGGCGTCGAGACCCGCGAGCAGGTGGTGTGCCTGAAGCTTGCCGGTTGCGACATTGCCCAGGGCTATCACTTCAGCCGGCCGTTGTCGGTCGCCCAACTGCAGGACTATCCACCATTCAGAAGCCTGGAGGTCAAAGCATGCGTGTAGCCAAGGCGCTGGCCGCGCTGAGCCTGGCCCTGGTTTTCATCAGTCACACCCAGGCCGACTGCAGCCCACGTGGGTTGCGCCTGGCGATCATTCCGATCAAGGGCGTGCAAGACATGCAGCGTGAACACCAGCCGCTGATCGACCGTTTGAGCCAGGCAACCGGAGTGCCGGTGGAGCTGACGATCGCCTCTTCCTATGAAAGTGTGGTCGATGCGATCGTCTCCGGCGGTACCGATATCGCCCGGCTGGGTCCGGCCTCCTACGTCCTGGCGCAGCGTCGCGACCCGCGCATCGAGCCCTTTGCCAGCTTCACCCTCAGCGCCGGCACCTATACCCCGGCGGGCAACTATTACCAGGCACTGCTGCTGACCCGCGCCGATGGGCCCGAACAGATCGACAGCCTGCGCGGCAAGCGGGTAGCGCTGAGCGATCCGGCCAGCACTTCAGGCAGCCTGGTGCCTAGCGTCGAGTTCGCCGCCACAGTGGGCGTGACGCTATCGCGGTACTTTGGCGCGCTGGTGTATGCCGGCAACCACGACAAGGCCCTGGAGGCACTGTTGGACGGGCGCGTCGATGCCGCGTTCATCGCCAGTGAACGGGCCGATGCGTATCTGGCCAGTCATTCAATCAAACCTGAACGGCTGCAGGTGTTGTGGCGTTCGCAGCCGATTCACTACGACCCGTATGTATTCAGTGCCAGCGTGTGCCCGGCGATCAAGGCGCGGGTTCGCGATGCCATGTTGAACGACCCACAGGCACTGGCAGGGTTCGTTGCCTCGCAGGAAGCCAGCGGTTTGGTGCCGGTGAGCCATACCGATTACGCGGCGTTGCAGCGGATGATGGACGCCGCCGTGCAGTGATACCCGTGCTGGCCTCATCGCCTCCCTGTCGCAACTGGTTTATCGTGTCAGCTCGATCCACTGCCTCACCACCCAGCCCATGACCGACATCGAGCGCTACGTACGCGCCGCCACCCGCGACAACACCCGGCGCAGCTACCAGTCAGCCATCGAGCATTTCGAAGTGCGCTGGGGTGGCTTCCTGCCGGCTACCGCCGACAGCATCGCCCGCTACCTGGTCGAGCACGCCGAACAACATGCGGTCAGTACCCTGCGCCACCGCCTGGCGGCGCTAAGCCAATGGCACGTCAGCCAAGGCTTCCCTGACCCGACCAAGGCGCCATTGGTGCGCCAGGTGCTGCGTGGTATCCGTACCCTGCACCCAGCGCCGCCCAAACAAGCCGCACCACTGCTGCTGCAGCACCTGCAAACCGCTGTCGAGCGGTTTGAAGAGGAGGCCCGCCTGGCCCGCGAGCGGCATGACCTGCCCACCCTGCTACGCGCCCGACGCGATACCGCGCTGTTGCTGCTTGGCTTCTGGCGAGGTCTGCGTGGCGATGAACTGGCACGTTTGCGTATTGAGCATATCCAGGCCGAAGCCGGCGTTGGCCTGACCTTGTTCCTGCCACGCAGCAAGGGCGACCGCGAGGCACTGGGCGTGCAACACCGCACCCCGGCGCTCAAGGCGCTGTGCCCGGTTGCGGCCTATCTGCAATGGCTGGAGGTGGCCGCCATCGCCCATGGCCCGGTGTTTCGCAAGCTCGATCGGTGGGGCAATCTGGGCCAGGCGCCGCTCAACAGCAACAGCCTGGTTGCGCTGCTGCGCGGCATGCTTGAGCGCGCCGGGGTGCCCGCTGCGCTGTACAGCGGCCATTCGCTGCGCCGTGGCTTTGCCACCTGGGCGACCGCCAACGGCTGGGAGCTGAAGTCGTTGATGAGCTATATCGGCTGGAAGGATGCCAAGTCAGCGCTGCGCTACATCGATGCAGCGCAGCGCTTTGGCGACCTGGCGGTGCTGCCGGGAGGCCAGGATAACCGCCTCATTCCTTGAACAGATGACGCGCCACTCCCGGCACCTCGGGGCGAATCATGTACAGATCGCCGGCATCCGGATAGTCGACCAGTTGCGCCGGCGCCATGCCAAAGCGCGCGGTGGTGATGTACAGGGTATCCAGCCCCTCGCCGCCAAAGCAGCAGCTGGTTGGGCGCGGTACCGGCATCAGCACCTGATCGCTCAGGTGGCCCTCGCGATCGTAGCGCAACAGGCAACTGCCATTGAACTGGCACACCCACAGACCACCCTCGCGGTCCAGGGCGATGCCGTCCGGGCGCCCCAGCTCAGCTGGAGTTTCGGCAAACAGGGTGGCCTCGCCCATCGTGCCGTCGGCCAGGTATTGAGCGCGGTAGATCCTGCGGGCAACCGAACAGACGAAGAATAGGGTCTGGCCGTCCTCGCTCCAGGCCAGGCCGTTGGGCAGAGACAGGTCGCGCTGAATCACCTCGGCATGCAACTCACGGTCAAAACGATATAGCGCGCCGGTCTTGCCGCTGGGGCCTTCATCCATCAGGCCGGTGACGAAATACCCCTGCGGATCACAGGCGCCGTCGTTGAAACGGTAGCTTGAACGATGATGCACCGGCGCCGAATACTGGCGTACCTTGCCTTGCGCCACATCGAGCAGTGCTGCACTGGCATCTTCGGTAAAGATCAGGTTGCCCTTGTCTGTCAGGGCCAGGGCGCCGATACGTGCAGCCGACGCATAGACTTCCTCTACCTCGCCACCCCGGTGCAGCCGATTGATCCGGCCACCGGAGATATCGACGAAGTACAGCAGCCCGGTTCGTTCATCCCAAACCGGGCTCTCACCCAGATCGGCACGGGTTCGGGCGACCTTGGTCGGTACGTAGTGACACTCCTTGATGCGGCTCCAGCGCTCTGCCACCTCGTTCAGGCTGCCCGCTTCGACCCGGGCCAGGTCGCGGGGATAATTGACGCCGCTGTTCTCGCAAAAGCGCGTAGCGGTGAACTGGCCATTGCTGGCGCGCAGGATATAGCCGGTGTCGCGACACAAGTCGCTGGCCAGGTACAGCACGCCAGGGGTGACCCACTCGGGCTTGAGGTCTTTTGGCGGCTGGGTTACGCCCCACATGCGGGTCTTGGCCACCGGCGAGATCGCATTGACCAGAATGCCGTGCTCCAGGCCCTCCATGCTCAGCGCGTTCATGATGCCGACCTGGGCCATCTTGCCGGCGGCATAGGCCACCAACCCTGGCTGGGCGTAGCGCTGGTACATCGCCCGGTCCGAGGTGGTCAGCACCACCCGCGGCGCAGCAGAACGCTTGAGGTGCTTCCAGGCATGCTTGGCCAGCCACACCGGCGCGTGCACGCTGATGCCCAGGGCGCGCTCAAGAAACGCCTCTTGCTGGTCTTCGATATCCTGGTAGCCGACCCAACCGGCGTTGTGGATCAGAATGTCCAAGGCGCCAAACTGTTCGATGGCCAGCTCCACCAGCTGCTGGCAGCCCGCTTCATCATCCAGATGGCCAATATGCGCCACCACCTGCCCGCCTGCGGCCTGCAAGGCGCTGACCGCCTCAGTCACCAGCGCCTGATTCTCACCTTGACCTACCCGATCAGTGCCCAGGTCACTGACCACGACGCGGGCGCCCTGGGCCAGTAGCGCCTTGGCATATTCAAGCCCCAGCCCCTGGCCGCCCCCAGTGACAATGGCGACCTTGTTCGTGAATGACATCGTCGAATCCCCTCCGATTCTTATTCACGAACCATAACAATAAAAAAATCAATGACTTAATACTAAAAGCATGCAACCTTGATATCTCCTGGATATCACCGAAGATTATCAATTGGATGAAGCAGGCTTTAAGACCTGTGCGTTTAGATAGGAAAAGCCCTCGTCTAGAGGCTTCTGCATGGCCAAGTCACACTCTATGATGGCGCGTTTGCAGGAATGGCCGGCGCCTGTCGCCGACCTGGCACCAGTTCGACTCGATGAAGGAACGTAGAATGATCGAGACACGTTTGCTCAGGCAGTTCATCGCCGTGGCCGAGGAGCTGCACTTTCACAAGGCAGCCATTCGCCTGCACATGGCGCAACCGCCCCTGAGCCAAGCGATCAACCGACTCGAGGAGAAGCTTGGCTTCAGCCTGTTCCTGCGCAACAAGCGCGGGGTCAAGCTCACAGCGGCCGGGATGGCTTTCCTGGAAACCGCGTATCGCACCCTCAAGGAGCTCGAAGAAGGCATCGAGTATGCGCGCAATGTCTCCGAGGGTATCTGCGGCAAGCTGACCATCACGGCCATTTCCATCGCTTACTACGAATCACTGCTCAATTCGCTGCGGCGCTTTCGCGAAACCTACCCCAACGTGCGCCTGACCATCCGCGAAATGCCCTCGGCCTCCCAGGCCACGGCGCTGATGGCCGGCGAAGCGGACATCGCCTTCATGCGCAAGCTGCCGATGCCGCCTGACCTGATCGAGTCGCGCTTGATCCTTAACGAGCAGATCGTGATGGCCTTGCCGGCCCATCATGAAAAAGCCCGCCAGTCGATGGTCGATCTGCGAGATTTTGCCGAGGAAGATTTCGTTTTCACCCCACAGGTATTGGGCAATGGTTACTTCAGCCAGCTGATGGCCCTGTGCGAAGCGGCCGGTTTCTACCCCAAGGTGGTGCAGGAAGCTGGCCAGATCCATACCCTGATCGGCCTGGTCGCGTGTGGCTTCGGGGTGGCGCTGGTGCCAGAGTCGATCGCCCACTCGACCCTGCGCGACCGGGTGCTGTTCCGCCCGATCAAGCCGGTCAATGAACAGCCCAACCCGAGCATGGGCCTGTACATGAACTGGAACAGCCAGAACGCCTCCCCTGCCCTGGGCAGCTTCATCTCGATGCTCGACCTGGGCGCGCCGAAGCGCTTCAGCGATACCCTGCTGGACCTCGCTACCCAGGAAGAGATCGTGCGCCGCGAACTACACCGCTAGCCCATGCAGGCGCATCCAGGCATCCAGCGCCAAGGCCGTTTCCAGGTTGTTACGGCGTAACTGCGAATTGAAATAACCCTGCGCCTGGTTGAGCTGCGCCGCCAGCTGGGCGCGGTCGATGACCTGGAACACCGGGCTGTGTGAATCGCTCAGCAGCAGCCGGATGCGATCACGCAAGAACCGCTCATACGCCAGGTTGGCCGAGGTCGGGTAAGGGCTTTTCTTGCGTTCCAGCACCGCAGCGGGCAGCAAGTCGGCACAGGCCTGCTTGAGCAACCACTTCTCCTGGCCATCCTTGCCCTTGATCGACCAGGGCACGTTATAGACGTACTCCACCAGTTCGTGGTCGGTATACGGCACCCGCACCTCAAGGCTTGCGGCCATGCTCAAACGGTCCTTGCGATCGAGCAGGATCGGCAGCCAGTGATGCAGGTGCAGGTGGCAGATCTCCCGCATCCTTCGCTCGTGCGGGCTGTCGCCGGCCAGATGCTCGACCCGGTCCAACGCCTGGTGGTAGGCGCTGTCCTGATACCCGGCAAAGTCGCACAAGCGATTGAATTCAGGGTTGATCAGCTCGGCTTGCAGCAGCTGCATGCGCGACAGCCAAGGCAAGCGCGGCGCGGCAATCGCCTGGGGATCGCGGAACCAGGCATAGCCGCCAAACACCTCATCGGCCGCTTCACCGGAGATCGCCACCGTGGAATGTGCGCGAATCGCCTTGAACAGCAGATACAGCGAGGTATCGACGTCACCGAAGGTATTGGCCGAATCGTTGGCCCGGTACACCGCCTCGCGCGCGGGCCCTGCGACCAGCTCGCGGTTGTCGATCAAAATGGTCTGGTGCTGGCTGCCAATGAACTGGGCGGCGGCCAGCGCATAGGGCTCATCCCGCTCGGGGCGAAAGCTATCGGCCTGGAACTGCTCGGCCTGGCCAACAAAATCCACCGAGAACGAATTGACCGTCGCGCCATGCTCGGCCTGCAGCTTGCCCTGGGCCATGGCGGTGAGAATGCTCGAATCCAGCCCGCCGGACAGCAGCGAGCATACCGGCACGTCAGCATAGAGCTGCTCGCCCAGCGCCTTGCCGAGCAGCTCGCGGGTGCGCTGCACTGTGCTGTCGAGGTCATCCTCATGCTCGCGCCGGCTCAGTTGCCAATAGCGACTGACCTTGACCTGGCCTTGCGGGCGCCAGGACAAACGATGCCCGGGCGGCAGCTCGCTGATGCCGCGAAACGCCGTGCGCGCTGTAGCGCGTGACAGGCTCAGGCCATCCACCAGGCCGACCACATCCAGCGCTTTGGCGAACTCCGGGTGGGCCAGGATGGCCTTGATTTCCGAGCCAAACAGCAGCCCTCGCCCCTGCTGCGCGTAATACAGCGGCTTGACCCCGAGGCGGTCGCGCACCAGCAGGAAATGCCCGTCACGGGTGTCGAACACGGCGAAGGCGAACATCCCCGAGAGCTGCTCGCAGCAGGCCTCGCCCCACTGCAGATAAGCGTGTAGCACCACTTCGGTATCGCTGCGGGTCTGGAACTGGTGCCCCAGCGCCTGCAAGCGTTCGCGCAGCGGGTTGTGGTTGTAGACTTCGCCGGTGTACACCAGCGCCACTTGCTGGCCGTCGGCGAACCGATAAGTCATCGGCTGCACGCCACCGGCCAGGTCGATGATCGCCAGCCGCCGGTGACCGAGCAGCGCGTGGCGGTGGCGCCAGCTGCCATGGGCATCCGGGCCGCGCAGGGCCAAGGTGTCGGTCATGGCGGCGATGATTGGCTGTTGTTGTTCAAGGTCGCGGGTGAAGTCCACCCACCCTGTAATTCCACACATGTGCGCCTCTCCTACTGAGCCTGGGTGTCTGCCGGCACCAGGCCGACCAGCGCTTGCAAGCGCTTGGCGATATCCAGCAACTGCCGTTCACTGTCGCGTCGACCCATAATCTGCACCGCCAGCGCCGCCTTGCCATCCGTGCTCTGGCTGATCGGCACGGTGATCGCCGGCAGACCGCTGAAGCTGGCCAGCGGGGTAAAACTGATTTTCTGCGCGTAGTCGGCGTCTGCTGGCGACGGGATGGTCGAGTCGCCGGGCTGCGGATGACGCAGGTCGAATGGCCGGTTGGGGTCCATCGGGAACACCACGAAGTCGACCTGGGCGGCGTCGAACCAGGCGTCAATCCCGCCACGAATCTGGTCCATGCGCTGGTGAATACGCTGGTATTCGCTGTCGCTCACCCCGGCGCCTACGGCCAGGGCGCTTTGCGTCGACCAGTGCAGCTCACAGTCGAAGGCCTGCTGCCAGGCTGCCGAAGCCAGCCAGGCATCGCGTGCGCACAGCTGCCAGGCGTCGCCACGGCAGGCCCACAGTTCAGGCATCTGCACCTCGCTTTGGCGCATGCCCAGCTCAGTCATGGCATGGCGGGTCTTGTCGAGCATGGCCAGCATCTGCGCGCTGGTCAGGCCCGGCTCGTGCACATGGCTGAGAAAGCCGACCTGGTATTGCGGTTTGAGGGGTTGCTGCTCGCCGAGCAGGCCTTCAATGCCCAGCAAGGGAAACAGGAAGTCGAGGTCGTCAGCGGTGCGTGTCACCCAGCCCAAGGCATCCATGCGGGGCGACAGCGGGAACACCCCGGCCAGGCTCTGGGCCTTTTGCGTCATGCGCAGGCCGACCATGCCGTTGTGTGATGCAGGCCAACGTACCGAGCCGAGTACGTCGGTGCCCAACGAGATATCACACAGCCCCGCTGCAACCGACACCGCCGAGCCCGTGCTGGAGCCTGAAGGGTCGATAGTAGGGAAACGCGGGTTGCGACAACCGCCACCAAAGGCAATGTTCAGCTCGGTGGTAGTGACCTTGCAGGTCAGCGCCACGCGCGGGTCCAGCCAGGTTAGCGCCTCGGCGCTGCGCGACGGGTAATGGCGGTAGCTGCGCAGGCCCAGGCGGGTGGGCAGGCCGGCAACGTCGACCGTGTCCTTGACGCCCAGGCGATACCACGGCGCGGCGACCGCTCGGCTACTGACCAGGCAGCGATAATGGTTATCGGCATGCACTGACCATTGCTCGTACTGGCTAGCCCATTCAGCGGCCAGCGCCGGGTTGGCTTCCAGGCGTGCGTGGCGCTCGCGCAGGCTCAGTGCCAGGTACTGCGGCGGCTGCCGGCCACGCGACGGATCGGCGCCGCAGTTGGCCAAGTAAGCGGCAATGGCATCTTCGGTTTTAACGTGTGGCATCGGTGTATTCCTTGACAGAAGAGGCAGCCGCCCAGGGTTGCGGCTTGCCGGTTGCAGAAAGCGGCAGATGCGCGACCCGCCGCACCGCGAGCGGGCGCGGGGTGGCAGGCAGCAGTTCGGTAAAAGCACCCAGTACTTCGCGCTCGGTCAGCGAACTGGAGCAAAACAACAGTTCATAAGCCTCGGCGCGCAGGGCGTCGCGCACCGGCACGCAGGCCAACGCCGGACAGCCGAGATGACTACTCAGCTCACTGCCCAGTCTTGCCAGATCGACGCGCAGGCCGTTGACCTTGATCAGGCTGCTGACCCGGCCGAGCCACTGGAAGCGCCTGGCATCCAGTGGCTGAACCAAGTCGTCGCAGCGGTGGCTGGCAGCGGTAGCCTGGCCTTGCTCACAGGCGATGCGCGGGCTGGCCACTTCAAGCGGCGCCGGTTGCCCTGCCGGGGTCAGCAGTTCGACATCGTCGAGCAAGGTCCAGGGCTGATCGGCCGTGCTCTGCCCATCGAGCTGCCGAAACGCCATGGCACCGGTTTCGGTCGAACCCAGCAGCTCGACGAAACGCACCTTCGGCCCGGCAAAGCGCTGCACGATGGCCAAGGCATCCGGTGGCAACGATGAGGCACTGTGCAGGACCAGCACCTGGCGGTTGCCCACTAGCCTGGCCAGCAGCCCCGGCAGCAGGCGCCAAGTGCTGGCGATCGCCAGGATCACGCAATGCCCTGTGCCGTCGAGCCTTGGCAGTTGTTGCTGTTCCATCGAGCAAAACTGCACCGGCGCGCCGCTCACGCTTGCGCCGAACTCGCCGAGGATCTTGCCGTAGCTGTGGCTCGCCGGGGCAAACGAGATAATCTCGCCGGCATCCGCCGCCCAGCGCTGGTAGATCAAGCGCGCCTCGCAGACCATCTGCGCATGGCTGCGCAACCAGTGCCGCGGCGCCCCGCTGGAGCCGGAGGTCTGAAACAGCTGGTGCTGGCTCACACGCTGGCCTGCAAAGTCAGTTGGTCCTCGAGCTTTTGCGCGACGAAGCGCTGCATCTTGTCCAGGGTCTCGAACCAAAAGCGCACGTCGTCGCTGAGGTAGTCCACTTCGATCTCAAAGCACTGCTCGATCGCGGTAATCACTTCGACCGCCATCAGGCTATCGAAGCGCTCACCAATGAAATCGCGGAAACTGGCGTGGCGATCAAGGCTGGCGACCTCGGCGCCGAGCAGTTGCTCAAGCGTGTGACGAATGCGCTGTTCAATAGAGGGGGTATTCACGAGCGTGTGCTTCCTTGTGGTGAGCCTGCGTTGATCAGCGCTGAACCTGCGCTGTAGAACACCTGTGCAGGCGCGATGGGGTCGAATTGCAAGTAAATGAATGCGCCGCTGTAAGTGGCGCGTAGCGCGGCATACAAGCCGTCGGCCAGCACCTGCTGGGCGAGCGCGTCGCGCTCTTCCGAGCAGGTGATGCGCAGGTGAAATTGCGCAGGCTTGCCTTGGCGATCGACGCTGGGCAGTGGCATGCCGGCGCTGAACACGCAATCCAGCGGCAAGGGGGCGAAGAACACCATGCAGTGCGCAGGGTCGGCGCCGAGCCCCTTGAGCACCCGGGTGAAGCCTAGGGCGATGCGCTTACGCTCGATCAGCGCCAACGGCGCGCAGGCGACAGTAATGGTGGGCATGGGCCGGTCCTTAGGAGAGGTGGAGGTTGGGTAGCTGCGTACGTGCGCCGTTGACCAACGCCAGCAATAGCTGGCCCAGACAGGCAGACAGTGGGTCCTGGCCCTCCAGGTACAACGGCGACCAGGCAAAGCCCTGCCCAGTGCCGACCTTGTCGAGGAAAAAAACCAGGTGCGGAATATCGATCGGCAACTCAAGGGCGAGCGACAACGCCAGGGCCTGATAGGTGCTGAGCAAATCAGGGATACGCTGGCCCAGATTGGCAAACCCTCCCTGGCGTACTTTGTGCGCGGCGAGCAGTGTCGCGGCCTCGGCCTTCACCTCCAGGCCGAGATAGGCCAGGCAGCCCAAAGCCTGCAACCCCGCGCGCAAGGACGACTGGCCTCGCGGATAGGCCGAATAGGCAATTACACCGCCCTCTTCGCGGCCACAGCTGCGCACGAAGCGTTCCAGGCCGGGCAGATCCACCCCGGCACTGTCGTTCAGCGCTTGCAGGATCGACACCGCCGAGGCGCTGGAGACCAGATCCGAGCCACGCCCTTCCCAGAAACCGAAACCACCATCGGGGTTCTGTAACGAGGCCAGCCACTGGCCGATGGCCTGGCGCGCCCTTGGCTGCTCGGCAAACGCCCCAGCGGCCAGGCCCCAGGCAGTACAGCGCAGCTCGGCGCCACGCCCGGGCATGTACATGATGCCGGCTTCATTGGGCATCTGGCAGCCTTCGATCCAGCGCAGTGCAGCATCACGATCATCATCGCCAAGGCCATTGCCGAGCAGGCCCGCTGCGGTGCTCAAGACATCGGCGGCGCTGCTCACTTCACGGTAGCTGTAGCCACCCTGGGGCATGGCCAGGGTAGCGATGAACGACGCCAGCGCATCGGCCATATGCTCAACCGGTTGGCCCATCGCCTTGAGCGAGCCCACGGCGCAGAACACCGCCCAGACATCCTCGCCGTCATAACCCTGCCAACGCACGAATCCGCCGCTTGGCCCACGCAAGGCCTCGATCCAGTTCACGCAGCGCTGTCGGTCCAGCGGCTGCGCGTTGAGTTCGGCCAGGCTTGCGGTGGCGCGATAGGTCGCCCACAAGCACGGCGATTGCGCCGTCTCGCTGAAGCGAAAGCCGCCTGCCTCGACTTGTTGCGCCTGCAGCCAGCCGATCAGCCGCGGCCGGTCCCAGGCCGGTGCGCGCAGGCCCGCTCGTTCAAGGGCGCGGGCGGCCATCACGCCATAGAAGCAGGCGCGGGTATCGGCCACATCACGCTTGGCGAAATCAGCTGACCAGCTCAGGCCGCCGTTAGCGCACTGCAAGCCGTCGAGCCAGCGGTACAGGGCGTCGGCGTCGTGTACCTGACCATTGCACACGTCCAACAAGGTGCGCAGTGCATAGTGCGTTGCCCAGGCATCTGCGGTTTGCCCTGGGCACATGGCATAGGCGTCGCCATCGAACAGGGTATGGATCCACTGCGCTGTGGCCTCGCGCTGATCGACCGGTGCGGCGAGATCCTTGAGTGTTTCGGTGCAATAGAATGTCGCCCAGGCATCGGACGGCATGCCCTTGCTCCAGGCATAGCCGCCATCACGGTTGCGCCGAGACTGGATATAGGCCTGTAGCTGCGCCACATTCGCGCTGGGAAGCCGCTCGATCCAGGCCAGGCTGCGGATCGCCGCGTAGGTGCACCACAAATCCGGTTGATGGTTAGCCAGGCCTCGCCCTTGCGGGAAGCGCGGCTGTTGCAGCAAACGCTCGCTCATTGCTGGCCACCGACAAAGCGCAGGTTGGTTTTCTTCCAGCTTTTCTGCGAGGCGCCGCTCTTGCTCAGGGCCGAGAGATTGTTGACGAACAGGATGCGGCTCCAGCGCAGGCGCATCCGCGCTTCGGACTGGGCTTGCAGGTGCTGCTGCAAGGCAGTCTCCTGGTCATTGTCCCAACGTACATCACGCTCCAGGATCAGTGCCGCGGTGTCGCTGTCACGGTCGACTTCGATCATGTAGCCGGTCGCGTCGCAGCTGCCGTACACCACCTCTTCCACTGCCCGAATTTCCAGGCCGACACCGCTGACCGTGACACTGTCATTGTCGCGGCCATTGATCAGCAGGGTCGGGCTGATCTGCCCCGGCTCACAGCCACCGGTGATGGTGACACTGTCGCCGGTGTCCAGGCGCAGGAGCGGCCGGGCGTAGAGATTGAGCGGCGTGACCAGCAAACGCCCAGTCAGGCCTTGGGCTGGCGCGACCACGCGGCCATCGGCCAGCAGCAGTTCGAAGTAGTTGGTCGCAGTGGCCAGGCGCATCACTTGATCGTCGCCCACCGCCGCCAAGGTGCCGGTCTCGGTGCTGCCGTAGCTTGCGTCGAACACCTGGCACTGCCACCAACGCGCCAGGCGCTGGCGAAACGGCTGGGTGTTGACCTCGCCCAACAGCATGATCGACCGCACCGACTGGGCGAAGCCGTCGAGCATGTCGCGCTGCTTCAGGTACCGGGTCAGTTGCACCAGTACGCCTGGGGCGATGAACAATACCGTAGGTTGGTAGGTGGCGAAGGTCTTGCACACCCGTTCCCAGTCGGTGATGCCGGTGGTGAACGGGTACAGCCGCACATGGGAGACATCCAGGTATTCGCAGACATTGGCGATCAGGTCACCGACTGGGACGATGTCCGAGGGCATCAGGTTGGCCACCCGTGCCCCGGCCGGTAACAGCGAGCGCCAGTGACTGGCAACGCTGATGGCGTTCCAGATGATGTCCTGTTTCAGGCGCGGGGTAGGCGTCGGCTCACCCGTGGTACCGGTGGTGGCGTAGTACTTGGCGGCGGCGCCAAGGCCTACGGTGCAAAAGTCCAGTGGCCGTGCCTTGAGGCAGGCCTTGGCGGTTGGTTGCAGCTGGTGAAAGGCTGCCAGGCTGAAGGCTGGCAAATCCCTGTAGAAGGTGCTGGCCCGAGCACGCTCCCAGGCCGCGTGCAACTTGCCGGTATAAAAAGCCTGTTCGGGCATGCGCCCAAGTTGCTGTCGAAGTTCGCTTTCGGCGTCCTTAACGACAGCGTAATCATGATCCGTGTGAACTAACATCGACCCGCCCCTCTCGAATAAGTCGCGACGAGAATTGGCGAGTGCCTGCGCTGAGTAAAATACTATTTTCGATCCTGCGGTGAGAGTCGCGAAGTATTAGTTGCCCTTGAAATACAAGGATTTAGCGTAGGAAGCGAGGACAAAAAATAACCATCTGCCGACGCCACGGGGGTGGTGGCCACGTATCAGATAAAGACGTTTATTGTATTTCCCAAGCTGTGTCGTCACTGCGCACTATCGCCGCCACCTGCAGCACTTGCAGATTGAGCGACGATCATTCAGGGAGACACAGATCATGTTGAGCACATGCGCCCAGGTGCTGGACGGCCAGACGGCCTGGACACCCGATTCATGGCGCGAATACAACGCCGCCCAGCAACCGCACTATGCCGATGTGCAAGGCTTGCGCCAGGCCACTGCCAGCCTGCGCCGGGCTGCGACGCTGGTCAGTGCGCAATCAATCGACCTGCTCAAAGCCCGCTTGGCTCAGGCGCAACAGGGCCATGCCTTCGTCCTGCAAGGCGGCGACTGCGCCGAGGCTTTTGCCGACACCGACCCCGCCGCGCTCAAGCGCCTGCTGGTACTGATGGAGAACATGAGCCAGGCGCTGATGCCCGGCCTGCAACGGCCGGTGATCAAGATCGGCCGCTTGGCTGGGCAATATGCCAAACCGCGTTCCAGTGATATCGAGACCCGTGCTGGCCTGAGCTTGCCGGTCTATCGCGGCGATATCGTCAACCAAGCCGAGTTCTGCCCGCAGGCACGCCGGGCTGATCCTGCCCGCTTGCTACAGGCCTACGCCCACTCCGCCAGTACCCTGGAGCATGCCAGGGCGATCCAGGCCATCATGCACAGCGACAACCTGGCCGAGCGAAGCCTATTCATCTCCCATGAGGCGCTGCTGCTCGAATATGAGCAAAGCCTGACCCGCCAACAGGCCGATGGCCGCTGGCTCAACCAGTCCACCCACCTGCCCTGGATCGGCCTGCGCACCGCCCAGCCCGACGGCGCCCATGTGGAGTACCTGCGTGGGGTGGACAACCCGCTGGCGGTCAAGGTCGGTGCCGACACCACGGCCAGTGACTTGCTGCAGTTGGTCGAGCGGCTCAATCCGGGCAATCAGCCAGGCCGATTGACCCTGATCCACCGCATGGGCGCGCTGTTGCTGGGCGAGCGTCTAGGTGCGCTGATCGATGCGCTAAAGCGCGCCGATGCCAAGGTGTTGTGGCTGTGCGACCCCATGCACGGCAACACCCGCACCCTGCCCTGTGCCACCAAGACCCGCGCCTTCGACGACATCCTCGCGGAAATCGCCATGGCCTTCCGGGTGCATGCCCGGCACGGCTCGATCCTCGGCGGCCTGCACCTGGAAATGACCGGCGAGGCGGTCACCGAATGCCTCGGCGGCCCCGCCGATCTGCAGCCGAGCGACCTCGGCCAGCGCTACCTGAGCAAGGTCGATCCACGCCTCAATGGCGAGCAAGCCCTGGAGCTGGCGCGGCGGGTCAGCCTCGATCGCCTCGCATGCAACGCCAACATCCGTTAACCTTTTCCTTCACTCAAGGATGAGTCTGATACACCAATGCCTATCGTCATTTACGTTTTTTCGCTGTGCACTTTCGCGTTCGGCCTGTCTGAATTCGTCGTCGCTGGCCTGGTCTGGGCCATGGCTGAGGATCTTGGCAGCCCCATCACTGCCGTAGGCTCGGCGATTGCCGCCTATGCCTTGGGCGCTGCCATTGGCGCGCCAATTGTCACCGCGCTACTGGTGACCTGGCGCGATCGCTCGGTATTGCTCTTGACCCTGGCGGTGCTCGGCCTGGGCAGTTTGCTGCTGGCCAAGGTCGATCAACTACTGGCTCTATACGTGCTGCGCTTTCTGATTGGCCTGGCCCATGGGGTGTTCATGGCCGTTGCCTCCAACGTTGCAGTCAAACTGGTCGAGCCGGCGCGCGCCGGCCGCGCGCTGTCGGTGGTGTGGATTGGCCTGACCTTGTCGTTAGCGCTGGGTGTGCCGCTTGGCACGGTGCTGGGTAGCTTCTGGTCGTGGCGAGTAATTTTTGTCGTGCTGGGTGTGCTGGGCTTGTTCAGCGTGATTGGGCTGCTGCGGCTGATGCCCAGCGGGGGCGCGCCACAGACTGCCGCGCAGGGTGGCCCGATGGCCGGTCTGGCGGCAATCATGCATACCGCGCTGCTGTCGGCTGCGGGGATTGCCATGTTGGTCAGCGTGGCGGTGTTCTCATTCTTTACCTACGTGTCACCGTTTGTGCTGGAGGTGACCAAGGGAAGCGTGCAGCTGCTGGGGCTGGCGATGCTGATGTTCGGGGCCTGCACGATCCTTGGCAACCTGCTGGGCGGCTATGTCGCCGATCGCTACGACAGCACGCGCTGCCTGATGGCTGCCCTGAGCTTGCTCGCCGCCAGCTTGGCGCTGTTGTACGTCGCCAAGCATTACGCGTGGGCGGTGCTAGTTTTGGTCGGCGTGCTCGGCGCGCTGTTCTTCGCCATTGTCACCCTTTCGACCTTGCGTCTGCTCAACCTGGCTAAAACCTTGGCCCCCAATGCCACCGGCGTAGCCTCTGGCCTGAGTATCGCCGCGTTCAACCTGGGCACAGCAGTGGGTGGGGCCATTGGTGGCGGGTTGATCACTCACCTGGGCTTGTCCTACCTGCCCCTGGCTGGGGTTGGCGCGGCGCTGATCGCGCTGCTGGCACTGGCCGCACAGGCAGCGCCTGATCCGGCACCCACTACGGATGCCGAACCGCAGCGCTGATCTTCAGCCTTGGCGGGCGCAGCGCCACAGTCTGGCGATGTCACTGGCGCGAGCCCGCAGCAGCTCAGGTGCATTGGCACAGGCTTGCTCCAGGGTCATCGGGCCACTGGCCAAGGCAAAGGCGGCATCGATACCGTGGGCGTACAGTTGCTGATAGCCGTCGCCCAAGGTGCCGGCGAGCACTACCACCGGCACGCCGTGGCGCTTGGCGACCCGGGCTACGCCCATCGGGGTTTTGCCGCGCAGGGTCTGCGCATCGAATCGGCCTTCACCGGTAATCACCAGATCAGCCCCCTGGACCAGCGCATCCAAACCGGCCAGCTCGGCCACCACTTCGACCCCGGGGCGGAAACGCGCGCCCATGAACGCCTTGGCCGCAAAACCCATGCCGCCGGCCGCGCCACACCCTGGAAAGTCACGTACATCTTCACCCAGCAGTGGCACACAGTGATCGGCAAAGTGGCCCAGGGCATGGTCCAGCGCCTGCACCTGGTCAGGGCTTGCGCCCTTCTGCGGGCCAAAGATGGCCGACGCGCCGTTAGGTCCGCACAGCGGATTGTCGACGTCTGCCGCGACCTCGACCTGTACTTCGGCCAGACGCGGGTCGAGGTCGCTGGCGTCGATCCGCGCCAGCTGCGCCAGGGCCAGGCCGCCCTCGGCGAGCGGCTGGCCGTTGCCATCCAATAGGCGCAGGCCAAGCGCACGCAGCATGCCGCTGCCGCCGTCATTGGTGGCACTGCCGCCGATGGCCAGGACGATCCGCCGCGCACCGGCCGCCAGGGCCGCCGCAATCAGTTCGCCAGTGCCCCAGGTGCTGCTGCGACAAGCATCGCGCTGACCGGTCGGCACCAGTTGCAGGCCGCTGGCCTGGGCCATTTCGATGATCGCGGTGCGGCTTTGCGCAAGCCAACCCCAGCCGGCTTCGACGCTGTCGCCCAGTGGTCCCCGAACCCGTTGCCGACGCAATTCGCCCTGGCTTGCGGCCAGGATCGCCTCCATGGTGCCCTCGCCGCCGTCGGCCATCGGGCATTCAACGTAGTCGGCGTGCGGCCAGACCTCGGCCAGGCCGCTGGCAATGGCGCGGGCGACACCGGCAGCGTCGAGGCTGTCCTTGAACGAATCGGGGGCGATAACGACTTTCATGGGGATTCTCCTGATCCAGATAGCCCGCATGCTGACAGTTGCGCCGCGCAGGGGCCTCGGTCGGATGCACAAAAGCCTGGCTGGGTTGTTTGGGCATATGCCTTTGCACGGGTGTTTGGGGTTGCTTGGGCTGACCTCATCGCGGGGCAAGCCCGCTGCCACGATAATCAGCCGAGCTATTCCTGCACAGGTAACAATTGCAGTCCCAAGTACAAACTCAGCATCCCTTCCAGACGCTGCGGGTCGACCTCGCTCAGCTCGGCGATGCGCTCCAGGCGGTAGCGCAGGCTATTGCGATGAATCCCCAGCGCCTCGGCACAGGCCTGGCTCTGCCCATCATGCGCGCACCAGGCGCGCAGGGTCGCCAGTAGCTGGCCGCTGGCATCCTTGGCGCGAATCCGCTGCAACGGCTCAAGCAGCTCATCCAAGGCATCATCGTTGCGGTGGCGCCAGAGCAAGGTCGGCAGACGGTAACGCGCCAGGCTCAGCAGCCGCTCGCCAGGCAATACCTCGCGGCCATAGGCCAACAGGTCACGTACTCGCCGATAGCCTTTGCGCAACTGCTCCAGGCTCTGCGCCGGTTGCCCCAGGGCCAGGCGCTGCACCTGCCAGCCGTGGCGCTGCAAACGCTCGAGCAAACGCTGCTCGTCCAACACCAACCCGGCTGGCCGGCACCACAGCAACGACTCGCGTGCGGGGCTGACGCACCAGCTGTCTGGGTAACGGCTCATCAGCCAGGCCGACAGTGCCTCGGCCGGTGGCCCGGAGTGCAGCTCGAACAGGCACGGCACCCGCGCCAGTTGTGGTTTCAGGCCCAACTGCTGGGCCTCGTCCAGCAACCGCGTGGAGTCGCCGCTACCGCCCAGCAGCAAGGCCAGCAGATCATCACAGCGCTGACGCCGCCATTGCTGCTCGACTTGCAGGTGGCGCTGGGCAAGCAGCATCTCGGCGGTCATGCGCACCAATTCGCCGAAGGTGCGCAGCTGCTGCGGATCGCCAGTCAGGCCGAGCACGCCGATCAAGCGACCATCGAGCATCAATGGCAGGTTCACCCCAGGTTGCACGCCTTTGAGGCACTTGGCCGCTTCACCGTCCAGCTCGACGATACGCCCGTTGGCCAGTACCAACTGCGCGCCCTCGTGGCGGGTATTGATCCGCTCCGGCTCGCCACTGCCCAGGATCAGGCCCTGACTGTCCATGACGTTGACGTTGCACGGCAAGATGGCCATCGCCCGATCGACGATGTCCTGCGCCAGGTCATGGTCCAGTTCGAACATTCAACGATCCTTGCAGTGATAGGATTTGGGCCGCAGCACAGCAGCCAGCGCACCGACCTGTGCAAAAGCACAAAGACAGTCGCGCCGCGGTCCCCGAGACTCGTCAGGGCGAGCGCCGGCACAGGCGACGCGGCGACAACCATAACAACAGAGAACCCGATCATGGCACACAGCCCTGCCCCTGACCAAGGCCAAGACATCAGCCGCAACGCGCTATACCGGCGCATCACCCTGCGGTTGATTCCGTTCATATTCATCTGCTACCTGTTCAACTACCTGGACCGCGTCAACGTCGGCTTTGCCAAGCTGCAGATGCTCGACGCACTGAAATTCAGTGAAACCGTCTACGGCCTCGGCGCCGGGATCTTCTTCATCGGCTACGTGCTGTGCGGCCTGCCCAGCAACCTGGCGCTCAACCGCTTCGGCCCACGGCGCTGGATCGCGGTGATGATGATCGCCTGGGGCAGCCTCTCGACCTGCCTGCTGTTCGTCACCACCCCCACCGAGTTCTATGCCCTGCGCCTGCTCACCGGCGCCGCGGAAGCGGGCTTCTTCCCAGGCGTGGTACTGTACCTCTCGCGCTGGTTCCCGGCGGATAGACGTGGGCGGATCATGGCCCTGTTCATGTCGGCGATTCCGGTTTCCGGCCTGCTTGGCGGGCCGTTCTCCGGCTGGATCCTGGAACACTTCGCTGCCGGGCAACATGGCCTGGCCGGCTGGCAGTGGATGTTCCTGATCCAGGGTCTGCCAACCGTAGTGCTGGGGATCCTGGCGATAAAGCTGCTCAGCGATGGCTACCACAAAGCCGCCTGGCTGAGCCCGGCCGAGCGCCAACTGATCGAAGCCGACCTCAAGGCCGATGCGGCCAGCAAGCCGGCCACCAGTGGCGACAGCGTGCTGTCGGTGTTGACCAATCCGCTGATCTGGACCTTCGGTTTCGTCTATTTCTGCATCCAGAGCGGGGTCTACGCGATCAACTTCTGGCTGCCATCGATCATCAAGAACATGGGCTTCGACAACCCGCTGCTGATTGGCTGGCTGAGCGCCATTCCGTACCTGCTGGCGGGCGTGTTCATGATCATCGTGGGCCGCTCGGCTGACCTGCGCAACGAGCGTCGCTGGCACTTGGTGGTGCCGATGCTGATGGGCGCCATCGGCCTGCTGATCGCGGTGAACTTCGCCGCCAACCCGACCATCGCCATCCTTGGCCTGTCGATTGCCACCATGGGCGCGCTGACTGGCCTGCCGATGTTCTGGCCGATGCCTACCGCGCTGCTCAGCGCCGGGGCTGCCGTCGCGGGGCTGGCGATCATCAACTCGGTGGGGCAGATGGCGGGCTTTCTCAGCCCGTACCTGGTGGGCTTCATCAAGGACCAGACCGGTTCCACCGATGCAGCGCTGTACTCGCTGGCCGGCTTGATCGTGGTCGGCAGCCTGGTGGCGTTGCGCGTTACCCGTAGCGGTGCGCTGAAGGCCGCTCGCGCCAACTAAAGCATTTTGCGGGCAAGCCGCTCACGACTTGCCCGCACACTTGCCGTTTTAGCCCCTGCCCCGTCCAATCGTCAGTTCACTGCACCCTCCTCCCGGCAGAGGCGTCCAATGACCCACAAGGTCCTTGGAGAACGCTCATGACTCAGCACGCCGTGGCCCGCCTAGAACGGCTCGAACAACAGCGCCCCCTGCGCGTACAGGTGGGCAGTGAAGAGGTGATCCTGCTCCGCCAGGGTGACCAGGTACACGCCTACCAGGCCAACTGCCCGCATGCCGGCGCACCCCTCGAAGAAGGCACGGTATACGGTGGGCTGTTGATCTGCCCCTGGCACAAGGCCGCCTTCGCGGTGGATGAAGGGGCCGTCTGCGAGCCCCCCGCCCTGTGCGACCTGCGCCGTTACCCCACCCAGGTCAAAGGCGGTGAGGTCTGGGTCGACGACCAGCCGCTGCCCGAATCGCAGCCCCCGCGGCACAGTGATGCGCGTTGCTTCGTGGTCATCGGTGCCGGCGCTGCGGGCTGCGCGGCCGTTGCCACCCTACTCGGCCGAGGTTTTGGCGGCCGCCTGGTGTGGATCGATCAAGAGCGCCAACCCGCCTACGATCGAACCTCGCTGAGCAAATTCGTCATTGCCGGCGAAATGTCGCCTGATGAAGTTCCAGCCTTGCTGGAGGCGGATGACCTGCGCCAAGGCCATCTGCTACGTGTGCACGGCAAGGTGCGACTGCTCGATACCGGCAAACGCCAGGTGCTCCTCGCCGACGGCCAGCGCATCGACTATGACCACGCGCTGCTGGCCACCGGCGGCAAACCGCTGCGGCCCGCTATCGCTGGGGTGCAATTGAGCGGTGTGTGCGTGTTGCGCTCGCGTGACGATGCCGCGCACCTGCTCGACAGCGCCGAGCCAGGCCAACCAGTGGTGATCGTCGGTGACGGTTTCATTGGCCTGGAAGCGGCCTCGGCCCTGCGCAAGTACGGGATGCAAGTGCATGTGGTGAGCCGTCACCAGGTGCCATTGGCCAAGCAACTGGGCGAGCGGATTGGGCGCAGCATCCGCGAGCTGCACCAACGCAAGGGCGTGATCTTCCATGGCCCGACCGAGGTTGAACGCATCGAGGGCAGCGACAAGGTCGAAGCCGTGCTGCTGGCCAATGGCGAACGCTTGCCGACCTCGTTGGTGCTGCTAGGCACCGGAGTGAAACCGGCCACCGGGTTCATCCAGGGCGTGCAGTTGGCTGACGATCATTCGCTGCTGGTAGATGCGCGCATGCTGGCGGCAGAGGGCCTATGGGCCGCCGGCGACATCGCCACCTTCCCCCTCGCTGGCCAGCCAGTGCGTATCGAACACTGGCGTCTGGCCCAGCAGCACGGAGTGATCGCTGCGGCCAATATGCTTGGCGAGCGTAGCCGCTATGACGACGTGCCGTTCTTCTGGACCTATCAGCATGGGCGAACCTATGAAGTGCTCGGGCATGGCCGCAACTGGAACCGGATCGAGTATGTCGGTGAGCCGGAGCAAGGCGATTTCATTGCCTTGCAGTGTATCGATGACCAGGTCGAGGCCGTGATCGCCAAGGGTTACGGGCGGGCGATGGCGGTCTTGTCGCAGCGCATGAAGCGGCCCCTATCAAGCAAAGATGCGCGGGAGTTGATCGACGTTTGGCCTGAGGGTTGAGGTTGCCAGTACTGGCGCCATCGCGGGGCAAGCCCGCTCCCACACGATTGTTGTGGCGGCGTAACTACCAACACGCCCACTGCGCCCGTGCACCCTTGGCCACAACCAGCTATGGTTTCCCTCTAATCCGCCATTCGAAGCGGCCCCAGACAACGACAATACGGAAAGCGCCCATGCCCGCGCACACCGCTGACACCCGCGCCAGTGAACTGGCCGCCTTTATCGACTGCCATTTCGCCGAACGCGGCCTGGCGCCCGAGGCGCTGATTGCCGAGTCCTGGTACCGCAGTATCAACCAGCACCGCCTCGACCCTAGCCTGCGCCATGTCGACAATATCCTCAGCGCCGCCGAGATCCGTCAGCACCAAGCCCAGCACCAGGCATACCTGAGCATCGCCGGCCAAGGTGTCAACGGCCTGGCCCGGCGCGTGGTCGACGCCGGTTTCGCGGTGCTGCTCAGCGATGCCGATGGCATCACCCTCGACGCCCGCCTGCCCCAGGACCCGCAACGCTATACCCGCGCCGGGTTGATCGTCGGGGCGCGCTGGGATGAGTCGATCGCTGGCACCAACGGTATCGGTACTGCATTGGCCTCGGAGCAGGCACTGACCATCCACCGCCAAGAGCACTTTCTGGCGGCCAATGCCCGGCTCAGTTGCTCGGTATCACCGATTTTCGATGCGCAGAACCAGTTGCTCGGCTGCCTGAACGCCACCTGCCTGCACAACGAAGGCCCCAAGCAAGCCCAGCACCTGACCCTGCACCTGGTGATGCTGTATGCGCGGCTGATCGAAAACACCCATTTTCGCCAGTGCTACCGCGATCGCCTGACCCTGGCGCTGAAAGCGCATGACGACATTACTGATCTTGCCAACGAGCAATTGCTCGCGCTGGACGAAGGCGGCCGGGTGATCGGCGCCAACCGCGCAGCGTTTCTCGCTCAGCCCGGCCAACTGCTAGGCCAGCGCATCGAGCAGCTGTTGCCGGCCACCATCGATGAGCTGCTGGATCTCACTCGCGGTGGCGCGCGCGGCACCCAGCTGCGCGCGCCGAACAGTGAGCACATCATCGAAGTTGGCCTGCGCGTGCCGGCGGGCTACGGCCAGCAGGCAAAACCCAGTCGGCCCGCTGCAGTGCCGAGCCACCCGGACCTTGAACAACTGGCCGGTGGCGATGCCCAGCTGCAACAAGGCGTGCGCCGCCTGCGCAAGGTGCTGGACAAAGACATCTGCATCCTCATCACCGGCGAAACGGGCACCGGCAAAGAAGCATTCGCCCGCGCTATCCACCAGGCCAGTCAGCGTCATGCCGGGCCGTTCGTCGCCCTCAACTGCGCGGCGATCCCCGAATCGTTGATCGAGAGCGAGCTGTTTGGCTATCGCAGCGGCAGCTTTACCGGCGCCAATCGCAAAGGCATGAAGGGCAAATTGGAACTGGCCAATGGCGGCACGTTGTTCCTCGATGAGATTGGCGACATGCCCGCACACCTGCAGACGCGTCTGCTGCGGGTGCTGGCCGAGCGCGAATTGCAGCCGTTGGGCGCCGAGACTGCTGTTGCCTTGGATATCCAGGTGGTGTCTGCAACGCACCAGGACCTCAGCGCAATGATTGGCGAGAAGCGTTTTCGCGAGGATCTGTACTATCGCTTGTGCGGGATGCGCGTGTGCTTGCCGGCGCTGCGCGAGCGTAGCGATCGTGGGCAGTTGATCGAACGGGTGTTGGCGCGCTTGCCGGGAGGCGCCAGGGTTCGTCTCAGTGACGAGGCTCGGCAGTGTCTTGAGGGGTATGCGTGGCCGGGAAACGTACGCCAGTTGCTCAATACCCTGCGCTATGCGCTGGCTTTGGCCGAGGATGGGCTGATCGAGTGCGATTGCTTGCCAGAAGAGCTGTTCACCCGGCCAGTTGCGCGGGTAGCGCCTGCCCTGCCGCTGCGCCTTGGCGACCAGGTCGAGGATACCGAAGCCAGGCATCTGCTGGGTGTTCTGCGTAACCAGCGGTGGAATATCAGTTCGGCGGCCGAGGCGGCGGGTATTTCCCGCTCGACCCTTTATCGCAAGATGAAACGCTACGGGATCATACCGCCGAACCTGGTCGATTGACTGGGCCGGCCTCTTCGCGGGCAAGCCCGCTCCCACAGGGGTAGCGCGAATATTACCAATGGCGCTGGACGCTTTATCGCCAGTGAAACGCTACGGAATCGTACCGCCGAACCTGGTCGATTGACCGGGCCGGCCTCTTCGCGGGCAAGCCCGCTCCCACAGGGGCAGCGCGAATATTACGAATGGCGCTCGACGCTTTATCGCCAGTGAAACGCTACGGAATCGTACCGCCGAACCTGGTCGATTGACCGGGCCGGCCTCTTCGCGGGCAAGCCCGCTCCCACAGGGGTAGCGCGAATATTACGAATGGCGCTCGACGCTTTATCGCCAGTGAAACGCTACGGGATCGTACCGCCGAACCTGGTCGGTTGACTGGGCCGGCCTCTTCGCGGGCAAGCCCGCTCCCACAGGCACAGCGCGAATATTACGAATGGCGCTCGACGCTTTATCGCCAGTGAAACACTACGGGATCGTACCGCCGAACCTGGTCGATTGACTGGGCCGGCCTCTTCGCGGGCAAGCCCGCCCCCACAGGCACAGCGCCAGTCGTAAGGTTTGTACTGACCCTGTGGGAGCGGGCTTGCCCGCGAAGAGGCCAGTAGGATCAGCCTTGGATATAGACCACCTGGGTACGGGTGTATTCATACAAGCCATGCTTGCCATCCGCCCCACCGATCCCCGACTTGCGCGTCCCGGCGTGGAAGCCCTGCATGGCCTCGAAGTTCTCCCGATTGATATAGGTCTCGCCAAAATCAAGCTCGCGGCTGGCCTTGAGCGCTGCATTGAGATCGCGGGTATAGATCGACGAGGTCAATCCGTACTCGCTGTCGTTGGCCAGCGCGATGGCCTGGTCAAGGTCATCGATTACCTGGATCGGCAACACCGGGCCGAAAATCTCTTTGCGCATGATCTCCATGTCCGCCGCACATCCGGCCAGCACCGTCGGCTGATAGTGGAAACCCTCCCCTAGGTCCGCCACCTGCCCGCCCGTCACCAATTGAGCGCCCTGGCCAACGGCGGTACGCACCATCTGCGCGACCTTGTCCAGGCCGGCCTGGTTGACCAGTGGGCCCATGTCCAGAGCACTGTCCTTGGATGGGTCGCCATAGCGGGTGGCGGCCATGGCATGGGCGACTTTGTCGATGAACGCATCGGCCACCCCGCGCTGCACATACACGCGCTCAGCGCAGTTGCACACCTGGCCGGTATTGATCACCCGCGAGGCAACGATGGCGCGCACTGCCAGGTCCAGATCGGCGTCTGCCAGGACGATGGCTGGCGCCTTGCCGCCGAGCTCAAGGTTGAGCTTGGTGATGTTCGGCGCTGCCGCCGCCATGATCCGCGCGCCAGTGGCCACGCTCCCGGTGAAGCTCACCAGGTCGATACCGGCATGGCTGCTCAACCCCTGGCCGACACTGGCACCGCTGCCGCCGACGACGTTGAACACCCCAGCCGGCAAGTCGGTTTCAGCGACCAGCTTGGCGAATTCATAGCAGTTGATCGGTGTCTCCTCGCTAGGTTTGATGACGATGGTGTTGCCAGTCAGCAAGGCCGGCGCCATCTTGCGCGCGATAAGGAAGAAGGGAAAATTCCAGGGCAGGATCCCGGCCACAACGCCCAAGGGCTTGCGTAGCAGGAAGATGTGTTCGTTGGCGCGGTCGCTGGTCAGTACCTCACCTTCCAGGCGGCGCGCCCATTCGGCCATGTAATCCAGGTAATCGGCAGTGAAGTTCACCTCTACCATGGCCAAGCCGGCAACCTTGCCCTGCTCCTGGGTGATCGTGCGGGCCAAGCGCTCGGCATTGGCGCGCACCTTGGCGGCGATCTGGCGCAGGTAGCCTGCGCGTTCGATTGCAGGCTTGGCCGCCCAACCCTTTTGCGCCTGGCGAGCTGCGGCAATTGCCCGCTCGACCTGCTCGTTGGAAGATTCAGGCACCCTGGCCAGTAACTGGCCATTGGCCGGGTTGAACACCTCGATCAGTTGCTCACTGGCGACAAAGGCGTTGTCGATGTAGTTTTGATAGATCGCGTCGTGCATGGTCGTCTCACTCCTTGGGGTTGTTGTCAGCCAGCGGCGTAGCGGCGCTTGGCTTGGCGCTGAAGCGCTGCCAGGCAGTGCCTTCGCCTTTGAGGTCATGGGCGCGCTTGATCAGGTATTGATGCACCTGCTCCACCTGCTCAGGTTTGAGCGCATCGGCGAACGACGGCATGCCATCTGGCACCCGGCCGCCATAGAGGATGCCGAGGAACATCTGGTGTTTTTCCGGCGTCAGCTTGCGCAAGTCCGGCAATACCCCGCCGCTCACCGCATGAATGCCGTGGCACTGTGAGCAGTTGCCGTCATACAGCGCAGCGCCGGCCGCCACGGTCTGCTCATCGGCGCTAAGCGCGGGCGGCTCAGGCGCATCGGCCGGAGGTGGCGGTTCGCGCAGCACCGCGTTGCCGCCAATCTTGTAGGTCAGCACCTGGGAGAACGGCTGCACCCCGGCGCGCAGCGACAGCGCGCCGGCGAAGGTCGAGAACGCTCCGCCCCAGCCGGCCATGAAGGTCACGTACTGTTCGCCGTCCACCGAATAGGTAATGGGTGCGGCCATCACCCCGCTGGCAGCGGGCGATTCCCAGAGTTTCTTGCCACTGTCGGCGGCATAGGCAATCACCCGGCCATCGGCGCTGCCCTCAAACACCAGGTTGCCGGCGGTGCTCAGGGTGCCGCCGTTGAAGATAGTGATGTAGGGCACTTCCCAGGCCGCTGCTTGCTTGACCGGGTCCCAGGCGATCAGCTTGCCCGACCAGGTCTTGGCCATGTCCAGCAGGCCATCCGGGCCTTCAGGCATCATCCCGGTACGCAGGCCGAGCTGGTACACGCTCTTGAACGGGTTGCGCTTGGGCGCCTCGGGGATGTGCTCGTAGTAGGCCGACATGATGTGCGCCGGGATGTACACCAGCCCAGTGTTGGGGTTGTAGGACATCGGGTGCCAGTCATGCGCCCCCCAGAACGCTGGCGTCACCAGCTTGCGTTTGCCGTCTTTCCAGTAGGCGGCGGCCTGGTCATCGAAGATTGGCCGGCCGGTTTTCATGTCGATGCCCTTGGCCCAGTTCACCGGCACGATGTTCTTGGCCGACAACAGCTCACCGGTGGCCCGGTCGAGCACGTAGAAGAAGCCGTTTTTCGGGGCCTGCATCAGCACCTTGCGCTGCTGGCCGTTGATCGGCAGCTCGGCGAGGATCATGTGCTGGGTGGCGGTGAAGTCCCAAGCGTCGCCGGGGGTGGTCTGGTAGTGCCAGGCGTACTCGCCAGTATCGGCGTTGATCGCCACGATCGAAGACAGGAACAGGTTGTCGCCCTTGGCCTGGCTGCGCCATTTCGGGTCCCAGGTCGAGCCATTGCCAACGCCGATGTACAACAGGTTCAGCTCTGGGTCATAGGCAAACGAATCCCAGGCGGTACCGCCGCCGCCCTGCTCGACGAAGGCATCACCGTGCCAGGTTTTGCTGGCAATCTCCATGGCCTTGTCTTCCGGTGGCAGCTTGGGGTCGCCCGGCACGGTGAAGAAACGCCAGGCCTGTTTGCCGGTCTCGGCGTCATAGGCGGTGACATAGCCACGCACGCCGAACTCGGCGCCACCGTTGCCGATCACCACCTTGCCGTTGACCACCCGCGGGGCGCCGGTGATGGTGTAGCTGCGCTTGTCGTCGTTGCGCGTGTCGACCGACCAGACGCGCTTGCCGGTCTTGGCATCGATCGCTTCCAGGCGCCCGTCCAGCACGCCGACATAGACCTTGCCCTGCCACACCGCCACGCCGCGGTTGACCGCATCGCAGCAGGCTTCGCCGGCGCGGTGGCGGTCCGATTGCGGGTCGTACTTCCACAACAGCTTGCCGTTGCGTGCATCCAAGGCGTAGACCACCGAGAACGGGCCAGTGGTGTACATCACCCCATCGACCACAATGGGCGTGGCTTCCACCCCGCGATCGAGGTCGAGCTTGTAGCTCCAGGCCAGGCCCAGTTGGTTGACGTTGGCATCGGTGATGTTCTTCAGCGGGCTGTAGCGCTGCTCATCGTAGGTGCGGCCGTGGCTCATCCAGTTGCCGGGCTCCTTGTCGGCATCGATGATGCGCTGGCCGTCGACCTGGGCGGCATAGGCCGGGCTCAGGCAGGCCAGGGCGAACAAGGCGCAGCCTGCGGTGGTCATCAAGGCACTGGGCAGGGGCCGGCGGTGCGGGCCTGATCTGGTCATCGGCGGATCTCCGTTTCTTGTTATTGGCGAAAGCTCAGGGCTGTCGACAACAGCAGGAGCAACGCCTGTGCCAGCGTCGCGCGATTGCCCTGAAACGCCGAGCCAGAGCGGTCTGTGCGTACACCTTGAGCACATTGCCTGCGACCACACTGAGCCATCGCTGACGCACCTGGCGCAGACCTGACACAGGTGTGTCATGCCCTTGGTCACAGTTGAAGCGTCAAGCCCAGCACCCTTTCAAAGCCTGCAGGATGTGTGTAAAACAATCCGATCCCCCCTGATGACCGGAAAAGGATCCAGCGCATGATCTACCGCCCTCTCGGCCGCAGCGGCCTGCAGGTTTCCGCCCTTACCCTGGGCAGCATGATGTTCGGTGAGCAGACCAGCACCGAGGATTCGCTACGCATCATCGACAAGGCCTGGGACCAAGGCATCAACTTCATCGACACCGCCGACGTCTACAACAGTGGGCGCTCGGAGGAGATCGTCGGTGAGGCGGTGGCGCGTCACCGCCAGGACTGGATCGTTGCCTCCAAGGCGGGCTTTGGCCCGGCAGAAGGTCTGCCCAACCGCAGCGGGCTGTCGCGCAAGCACCTGTTCAATGCCATCGAGGCAACCCTGACGCGCATGGGCACTGACTATCTGGACATCTACTACTTGCACCGCGAAGACCACAGGACGCCGCTTGAGGAGACTGTCCGGGCGATTGGCGAGCTGCTGGCGCAGGGCAAGATCCGCTATTGGGGCGTGTCCAACTTCCGCGGTTGGCGCATCGCGGAAATCTGCAACGTGGCCGAGCGCCTGGGCGTGGCCAAGCCGGTGGTGAGCCAGCCGCTGTACAACATCGTCAATCGCCAGGCCGAGCCTGAGCAGTTGGCGGCTGCGGCTTACCATGGCCTGGGCGTGGTGCCGTTCAGCCCGCTGGCCCGCGGCGTGCTCAGTGGCAAGTACGCTCCCGGTGCGCAACCCGATGCCGGCAGCCGCGCCGGGCGCCAGGACAAGCGCATCATGGAAACCGAATGGCGCCAGGAATCGTTGAGCATTGCCCGCAAGATCCAGGCCTACACCGAGGCCAAGGGCGTGGGGATGGTCGAGTTCGCCATTGCCTGGGTACTGAACAACCAGTTGGTCAGCTCGGCTATCGTCGGCCCACGCACAGAGGCCCAGTGGGATACCTATGCCGGGGCGCTGCAGGTCAAGGTTACGGCGGAGGACGAAGCCTTCATCGATACGTTGGTGACGCCGGGGCATGCCTCAACGCCGGGGTTCAATGATGTGGCGCATTACGTCAGTGGGCGGATTGCCCGATAGCTGCTCGGGGACCGCTGCAATGAAACGCGCAGCGGTCCCGGCTTTATACCTGCCCACCCAACAGATGACAGATAGCCGTCTTCAGCTTCATTGGCCTGACCGGCTTGTGCATCAAGGTATGGCCTAGCTCGCGCACCTGCTGCTTGAGCTCGTTGCTGTAGTTGGCGGTAATCATCAACACCGCAATCGACCGGTCGCGCCGCGCATTGATCGCGGCTACCGCCTCGATCCCGGTACGCCCATGATCCAGGTGATAATCGGCGATCAACAGCTCCACCCGCGCCCGCGCGACATTCACCTGCCGGGCCAAGTCTTGCTCGCTCAACGCCGTGGTCACCCTGCAGCCCCACTGCTGCAACAGGCTGCGCATCCCCTCGCAAATGGCCGCATCATTATCCAGCACCCAGATACGGACCCCCTGCAACGACTGCAACATGGGCATGTGCCCCACCAGCGTGTGGGCCTGGCGCGGCACGCGCCGGCAGCACGGCACTTCGATCGAGAACACCGAGCCCTTGCCGGGTTGCGAGCGTAACTGCACCGGGTGGCCAAGGATGCCGGCAATCTTGTCGACGATGGCCAAGCCCAAACCCAAGCCACGGTCCTGATCGGGGCGCTGGGCCTCGCCACGTTTGAACTCCTGGAACACCTCGACGCACTTGTCGGCGGCAATGCCGATACCGGTATCCCACACCTCGATCAATACCTTGCGCCCACGCCGACGGCAGCCTAATAAGATCCGCCCTTTGGGCGTATAGCGGATGGCATTGCTGAGCAAGTTGCGCAAGATCCTCGCCAGCAGCTGGACATCGCTGCGCACGCGCAAACGGCTGGGTACATAGGCCAGGCGCAGACCTTCGCTGGCCGCCACCGTGGCGTATTCGGCGGCCAGGTTATCGAGCAGATCGCTCAGGGCGAAGCTGGCGACATCGGCGCGGATCACCCCGGCATCGAGCTTGGAGATATCCACCAACGTGCCCAACAGATTCTCCACGCCATCGAGCGCATTGCTGACGTTGTGCACCATCGGCCCCACGCCCGGTTGCTCAAGCAAGGCGCTGGTGAACAGGCGCGCAGCGTTCAACGGCTGCAGCAGGTCGTGGCTGACCGCCGCAAGAAACTTGGTCTTGGACAGGTTGGCCTGCTCGGCCTCGGCCTTGGCTTCACGCAGGTTGGCTTCCATGCGCCGGCGCTGGTCGATTTCGCGCAGCAGCTGCTGGTTGAGGCAGGTCAGCTCGGCGGTACGCTCATGCACCCGCAGCTCCAGGTGCTGATAGGCCTGGTGCAGCGCTTCGGCATGGGCATAGCGCTCGGTGATGTCGGTGAAAGTATTGACGAAGCCGCCAGTGGGCAACGGATGGGTGCGGATTTCCAGCATGCGGCCATCGAACAGGCGCTGCTCCAGCTCGTGTACCGGCTGGCCATGGTCATCGCGGCTGGCCGGTGTCAGCAGGGCCAGTTCACTGTCGGCAATCACATCGCAAAAGCGCCGGTGGCTGGCAATCGGCGCCAAGCCGCTGACCTCCAGAAACCTGCGGTTCCACAACTCCAGCACGCCTTCGGCATTGACCATGGCCAAGCCTTGCGACAGGTTGTCCACGGCGCGCTGGAGCAGGTACGACTTGTGCGCCAGGGCCTGCTCGCGGCGGTGATTCTCGCGCAGCTTGACCCGCGTGACATCGGTGAACAGCATCACCCGCCCGCCATCGCGGGTCGGTCGCTCGCTGACCTGCAGCCAGCGCTCATTGCGCAGCCGATACAGCGGTTGCTCGTCGCTGCTCGCCCGCGGCTCCTCGCGCAGCAGGCTGTGCATCAGGCGCTTGACCTCCACCAGGTGCATACCGCTGGCAACCCGTAACCGGCTATTGGCCCACAGGGCCTTGAAGCGGCGATTGAACAGCACCACGCGCAAGCCTGGATCGAACAGCACAAAGGCGTCGGAGATGCTCTCGATAGCGTCCACCAGGCGCTGATGCGCGGTTTCAGCGCGCTGGTGGGCATCGCTGAGCAACAGGTGGCTGGCCTTGAGTTCGTGCAGCGCATGGTTGAGCGCATCGGTGCGCTCGCGCACCTGTTCGGCCAACACCACCGAATGCTGAAAGGCGGCAAAGGCATCGTCGGGCCGCGCCGCGCCGGATTCCAGGCGCTCGATCAGCGCGGCGTTGATCCGCCTGAGCTTGGCGTTTTCCTGGCGTAGCTGGGCGATCTGCTCAGCTGGCAAGAGGCTCGCGGGGCCGTCCGATGGCAACGCCGGTGAAGGTCTGGTTGATGTGCATGCCATTGAACTGTTCCCCATAGGTGTTGAAGCCCAGCACCTGCTGCTCACGCAAAAACGCCCCAACCTCGGCCACACCGCCCTCACCTTCCAGCTCCAGGCGGCGCAGCACGCAGTCGCAACCAATGGTCAGCAGCAACGGGCCAAGACGTTGCCGCAGCCCGGCAAACAACCCCTGCAAGTTGGCCAGCAACGGGCCTGGGCGCATGGCGGTGAGGACGATGCCGTTCTCCACTGCACAGTAGAAACTCAGGCTACCGTCGTCATGCACCTGCTGGATGGCGCGCACGTAGTGCTTGTGGTTGATCCGCATCGCCAGCGGGTGGGCAGCGAACACGCGATGATCGAGCGCCGCTTGCGCCACACCGATCAGCTGCGCGTATTCCTGGGCGGCGGGCTCGGCGTTGAGTTCGTACACCCGGCGTAACTGGCGATCGGCACGGGTGACCACCAGTTTCTCCTGGCGCGGTTGGATGTGATCGGTACTGAACACTTCGAACTCAAGCCAGGTATTTACCAGCAGCAACACCGCCGCGCCGCTGTGAAAGGCGCCGTCGAAATACACATGGGTACGGCTCAGATGATTGTCATCGCCCGCCGAACCGCCAAATTGCGGGATATCACCCAACGCTGCGGCCAAGGCGGCGAGCACCACCTCTTCGCGGCTGGAAAGGCCATCGAACAGGGTCAGGGCAAAACTATGCCCCTTGATCGGCGCCAGGCTGTTGCCTCGGCACTCATCGACCAAGCGCGCCACCAGTGCTTGCGCCTCCAGCAGGCTGAAACCGGGCATGGCTTCCACCAGGCCGGCGGCGATGGAGAAATAGCGCCGATCAAAGCCTACCGCGGTAATGCAGCCACGCCCGTAGCCCTCTGGGGTGAGCTCGCCAGCGCTGGTGCAGCCGACCAGGCGCACCTCGGCGAACTGCGTTTGCAATGCCGTAGCCAAGGCCGGCAGATCGTATTCGGCCGAGCAGAAGAACAGCACCAAGCCCAGCTCGGCATGCAGCAACTGCTCGGCAAGCTCGCGCGCGGCCTGGGCGGCACTGCTGGCGCGCGAAAGTGCGCTGAGGACGCCTTCGCTCATGGTTCGGTTCCGTAGAGAGGGGAATGCCTTGGCGGCAGGATAGGCAAGCCAGGGGTTGGCTCGAATGCTACTTGGGTACTGGGTGGGGGTGGCATTGGTTGTACATATTCAAGACCCGGTCGCCGCGATCAGGCCCGTCAGCGTAACGGTCACAGCACCCCCTGCAACAGTTTGATCGCCAGCAGGTGCAGCGGATAGAACAGATAACCCCAGCGGCCGACACGCGGCACACGCCTGTAATCCTGGCCCAGCAACCAATACCCTGACGGGATCGACAAGGCGGCCACGCTCAGGATCAGCACGGAAACCGGCAACAGCGGGTGCTCGCGCAACCAGCTGTTGGTCAGATTGCCAGCAACGGCCAGGGCACACGGCAGCAGCCAGGTTACGCCCCCACGGCTTCTGGCAACGACGACCGCAGCCGGCAGTAATACGCCCGGCAGGCCATACATCAGCTGATCGCTGTAGACAGCGGCGAACAATGCTGCGCCTGCCGCAAGCCAACGCGCTGCCGATAGGAGGTGATGTACGCCCCAGGCAACCAGCAGGCCCAGGCTCAGCGTGGGGATCACGTTGAACGTCGTCGAGCCGCTGTCCAGCCACCGGTACGGCGCCTCGGAAACTACCGAGAACACCAGCAACCAACCCAGATACCGGGCACTAGTGGCGCTCGGCCAGGCAAGCGGATGGCTGCGCCCAACGTTGATGGCCAAGGCCAATGCAAACAACGGAAACGCCAGTCGGCCAATGATGAACAGACCGTCAGCCTGCGGCCACAGGTAACGCAGGTGGTCGGCGACCATGGTCAGGATCGCCAGCCACTTGACCAGGTCCAACCCGGCCGAGCGCATGCTCAGCGGCCAGGCTCGGGCGCTGCGGCCTGGCCCAGGTACTTGGCGGTCCAGGCCGCCAGCGGCAGCGGTGGCTGCTGATCGAAGATGCGTCGCCAGATCAGCGCCAGGTCATGCCCATTGAACATCGAATTGGGCGCCGTGCCCGACCACGCCGACGGCGTGCCGACGATCCACTGCCCTTGCCCATCGCGACGGGCCATCTGGAAGCGGAAGGTGTAGTTGCCCGGGATACCCATGCGCAAATCGGTCACGACCAGCGCATCGCCGACCACGTCATAGCGCAACCAGTCGCCGGTAAACCAACGCAGGCGCTCGTACAAGGGGGCGCCTTGCAGGGGCTTGGCCGCTTCCAGGTTGAGCGACTGGCGGAGCATTTCCGGGGGCTGGCGATCGAACGCGCTGCTGACGCCTTCGTAGTAATGGCCGTCTGCGGTCTTGGCCATCACCCGCCAGACCAGGCTATTGAACGCGATAGGCACTGCACGCACCTCGCTTACGGCGATGTCCTGCTGGTCCAGTGCAGCCTGAAAGCGCGCCTCTGCGGCCATGCGACTGGCCAGGCCCAAGCCCAGGTAGGCGGTAGTCAACAGCAGCGTAGCCGTGAGCAGTGTGGTTGCCCTGCCCTGCAAGCCCTTGAACCCGGCGATCAGCACCGCCGCCAACAATGGCAAGGTGTACACCGGGTCGATGATGAACACCGCCGCCCAACTTTCGGGGGTGAAATGCAGCGGCCAGAACAGCTGGGTGCCATACACGGTGAATGCGTCGAGCACGGGGTGGGTGATCAGTACCAGCCAGAACGCCAGGAACAACCGTGGCCAGCGATAGCCTTTTTGCGGCCAGTAGCGTTGGCCAAGCCAACTCACCAGCCAGGCCAGAAGTAGTGCGAGGCCGGTGAGGACGAACACGGAATGGGAAAAGCCCCGGTGGTAGGTCATCTGCGACACCGGGTCGGCGTAGCGGATGATCACATCCAGGTCAGGCAAGGTGCCCAGGGCGGCGCCATAGAGCAGCGAGCGCCGGCCCTGGATGCGGCCGAGCACGCTGCCCTGCAGCGCGGCGCCGAGGACGGCTTGAGTGATTGAGTCCAAGGAAACGATCTCAAGTAGGTGGTTTTTGGCAACCTACCTGCATCCTGTTCGACTGTGCAAATGCAATCGCCGTCCACGCCTAGCGTGGATCACTCCAGAACAACTCAGAACAACTGCCAGGTGTAGACCAGGATCAACCGATTCTCGTCGATATCGCTGCGATAGTTGGACCGCGCCATGGCGTTACGCACGCGGATCCCCAGGCCCTTGAGCACGCCGCTCTGTACCGCGTAACCCATATCCAGGTCGCGTTCGCGGTCCTTGCCCTCATAGCCCAGGCCGGTATCGACATTGTTACCGGTGATGTAGCGCACGGTCGCGGTCAGCCCCGGGATGCCCATGGCGGCGAAGTTGTAGTCGTAGCGCACTTGGTAGGAGCGCTCATCGGTGTAGGCGAACTCGTAGGTGGGCACCTCATTGCCCAGCGGGGTGATGTTGGCGAACACCCGTGGGAATGGGCTGTCGCCATAGATGCCCTGATAGCCGACATGGAAACTATGCCCGCCATGCTTGGCGGTCAGCAGCGAGAAAAACGCCTGGTTATCGATCCGGCCGAGCAAGGCGTCGCCGTCCTCGCGGGCGGTGAAGTAACCCAGGTTGGCGCTGAGCAGCCAGTCGCCCACAGGCGTGTTGTGCTTGAGGCCTACGAAGCCCTGTTGGTAGATGTCCTGCAACTGGCCGTACCAGAGGCTGGCGGAGGTCTGGTTGGCATTGAAGGCATAGTCGCCGCCCAGGTAGTTGAAGGCGTCGCTGGCGGCCTGACGCATCGGCACATGGCCGAGCATGGCATTGAGCTTGTCGTCACCGCCTTCGTTGCGCAGGTGAGTGGCCGACAGATGCCCTCCCTGCAAGGTCAGGCCAGCGAGTTCGCCAGAGTTGAGGCTCACGCCCTGGTAGGTCGGCGGTAGCAAGCGGATATCGCTGAAGGTCAGCACTGGCAGGTTGGGTTGCAACTCACCGACACGCAGCTCGGTTTTCGAGACGCGGGCCTTGAAGGTCGGTGCCAGGCGGCTGTACTCCCCCGCCGCACGGCCATCGCCATGCACTGGCAACAGGCCGGTATTGACCCGGTCGGGGCTGCTGTCCAGGCGGATGCCGAGCAAGCCCAAGGCGTCCACCCCAAAACCTATCGGGCCTGGGGTGTAGCCTGACTTGAAGTCGAGGATAAAGCCTTGGGCCCATTCCTCGGCCTTGGATTGCTGGTTGGCGCCGACGATATCTGAGAAATCCCGGCTGAAATAGTAATTGCGGGCGCTGAGGCTGGCCTTGGCATCTTCGAAAAATCCGCCTTCAGCGGCCAGCAGTGGTTGGCTGAGCAAGCTGATGCCCAGGGCGACACAAGGGGTATGGTTCATTGCGAAGCTCTCTATGATCTTGTTGTTATGGGTAAAGCGCTGCAATTACGTGTGGTGTGCGTGAACAGGCTCCTTTCAGGGGCTACGGCGCAGGGCCGCGCCAGGTTGTGGTGGCCGGCGAATCGCCAGCAGCGCATGGGCGCCAAGGCCGAACAGCAGCCCCCAGAACGCCGCCGACAAACCGAGGAACGACACCCCAGATGCCGTTACCAGGAAGGTAAACAGCCCCGCATCACGCTCCAGTGGCTCGGCCAGGCTGCGCGCCAGGGCGTCGCTGATCGCGCCGTACAGGGCAAGCCCGGCCAGGGCGGCGATCAAGGCGGCGGGGAATGCGGCGAACAACGACATCAAGGTCGCTCCGGCAATGCCCAGCAGCAAGTACAGGGCGCTGCCTGAAAGCGCGGCGATATAACGCCGGCGGGGGTTCTCGTGCGCTTCGCGGCCGGTGCACAGGCTGGCGGTGACTGCCGCCAGGTTGAGCCCGTGGCATGCGAATGGGGCAAGCAATAGCCCCCCCACTGCGCTGGCCGTAATCAGGGGGCTGGCCGGTGTCTGGTAGCCGGCGTTACGCAGCACGGCCATGCCCGGCATGAACTGCCCGGTCAAGGCCACCAGCACCATCGGCACCGCCAGGCTGAACAGTGCAGACAGGCTGAAGTGCGGCGTGATGAATTGCGGCGAAGCCAACTCGAGCACCAGCGCTTCACTGCGCAATTGGCCGCTCAACAGTGTGACCGCAGCGCCGACACACAGCACAGCGGCCACGGCGTAGCGCGGTTGCAGCCGGCGCATCAGCAGGTACGTGACGAACATTGCCAGGACCAATGCGGGCTGTACCGGCAAGGCGCGGAATACTTCGATGCCGAAACTGAACAGGATGCCGGCCTGCATGCCGGCGGCGATCGAGCCGGGCAGACGCGCGATCAGCCGGTCGAAAGCGCCGCTGACACCGATCAGCAGCAAGATCAGGTTGGCGAGCAGATAGGCGCCGATGGCCTGCTCCAGGCCGAGCTGTGGCAAGGCGGTGACCAGCAGTGCCGAGCCTGGGATCGACCAGGCGATGACCACCGGCACGCGATAGCGCAGGCTGAGTAGCGCACCGAGCACGGCGCTGCCGATGGACACCGCCCAGACCCAGGAAGACAGCTGGGGGTGGGTCAAGCCGGCGGCTTCGGCGGCATGGAAGATGATCACCAGCGGGCCGGCATAGGAAATCATCGTCGCGATCAGGCCAGCAACGATGGCGGACAGTGAGCAATCCTTGAACAGGTCTTTCATGTGACCTCTGGCAAGACATCGGGCCAGCCTGGGTGACCGACTCTGGGATTGTGTGGTCTTCTTCGCGGGCAAGCCCGCTCCCACAGGCAGTGCGTCGATGCAGCGACGCTGGGGTGCCCGTTGATAACGCTGCGCAAGTCCAGGTACTGCGCGGGTCGCCAGAGCGACTCAGTCCCTGTGGGAGCGGGCTTGCCCGCGAAGAAGACAACACGGTGGCTCAGGCCTGCTGCAACGCCCGCGGCCGGCCACTGCGCTGTTCGGCCTCACTGTCCGGGGCCTTTTGCAGCTGGAAGTCGAACCTGAGCTCGGCATAGCGCCCGGCCACACCCCGTGCGCCGTCCTCGCGGAACTCGACCTCACCGACCAGCCCATCACGGGTGGCATAGGCGAAGTCGTCCCACAAGTACTTGTCCCCGGCCAGGTTGATCTGGGTGGTCAGGTGCCGGTGGCCAGGCGCCGAGATGAAGAAGTGCACATGCGCCGGGCGCTGGCCGTGCCGCCCCAGCAGATCCAGGCACTCCTGGGTCGGTCCCTGCGGATCGCAACCATAGCCTGAGGGCACGATGGACCGCGCGCGGTAGCGCCCTTCAGCGTCCGTAACGATGCGCCGACGCAGGTTGTACTCGGATTGGCTCTGATCGAAGAACGAATAGGTGCCACGGGTATTGGCATGCCACAGGTCAACCGTAGCCCCGGGCAGCGGCTGGCCATTGAGGTCCAGCACCTGGCCTTCGAGGAACATCACCGTTGCCACGCCCTCCTCGCTGCCGTCATCCATGCGTACCTGGCCTTCGGCAAGCGGCGCACCGGCCACATACAACGGGCCTTCAATGGTCCGTGGCGTACCGCCGGTGAGGCCGGCTTCGGCGTCCTTGGCGTCCTGCAGCAGGTCGAGGAAATGCTCCAGGCCCAGCCCCGCCACCAGCAGCCCGGCTTCACCGCGCCCGCCCAGGCGATTGAGGTAGTCGACGGCATGCCAGAACTCGTCTTCGCTGATCTGCAGGTCCTCGATCAGCTTGGCGCTGTCGTGCAACACGCGCTGGATGATGCGCTTGAGGCGCGGGCTGCCTTGGTCATTGGTAAAACCGGCAGCCTGCTCGAAGAACTTCTGGATATCAGCAGTATGGGAAATCTTCACGGTCATGATTGCGTACCTCTGTTGTTCTTGTGCGAGTCGGTGGAAATCAGCGGTCGTCGGCATGCACCGACGAGGGGTGGCGACACAGGCCGTCGACCTCGATGTCCATGTACGGGAACAGCGGCAGCTGCATCAGCGTGTCGTGCAGCGCCTCGACACTGGGCACATCGAACACGCTGTAGTTGGCGTAGTGCCCGGCGATGCGCCACAGGTGGCGCCAGGTGCCGTCGCGTTGCAGGCGCTGGGCCAGCTCCTTCTCGTCGGCCTTGAGCTGGGCGGCTTTGGCCGGGTCCATGTCGAGCGGCAGTTTCACGGTCATCTTCACGTGGAACAGCATGGGCAGTTCTCCTTCGATCAAGTCAGGTTCAGCGGCGGGCGAAGCGCGTCAGGCGCGCTTCATCCAGGTTCAGCCCCAGGCCTGGGCTGCGTGGCACGTGCAGCTGGAAGTCGTGGTAGCGCGGCGGCTCGGTGACGATCTCCTCGGTCAGCAGCAGCGGGCCGAACAGCTCGGTGCCCCAGGTCAGCTGGCGCAGGGTGAGGAAGGCGTGGGCCGAGGCCAGGGTGCCGATGGCACCTTCGAGCATGGTTCCGCCGTACAGGGCGATGCCGGCCGCCTCGGCGATCTGCGCTGTGCGCAACACCGCTCGGGGACCGCCGTTCTTGGCGATCTTCAGGGCGAAGATGCTGGCGGCGCCGTCGGCGGCAAGGCTGAAGGCATCCTCGACGCTTTCGATCGACTCATCGGCCATGATCGGCGCCGGGCTGCGTTGGTTCAGGCGGATCTGCCCGCCACGGTTGATGCGCGAGATCGGCTGCTCGATCAGGTCGATGCCGTTGTCGCCCAGCACCTGGCAGGCGCGAATGGCTTGCGACTCGTCCCAGTACTGATTGACGTCGACGCGCACGCTGGCGCGCTCGCCCAGCTCGCGCTTGATCGCCACCACGTGCTTGAGGTCCTGCTCCAGTGGGTTGGCGCCGATCTTCAGCTTGAACACGCGATGCCGGCGAATGTCTAGCATGTGCTCAGCCTCGGCGATGTCACGGGAGGTATCACCGCTGGCCAAGGTCCAGGCCACTTCCAGGCTGTCGCGCACGCGGCCGCCAAGCAGTTCGCTGACGGCCAGGCCCAGGCGCTTGCCCTGGGCATCGAGCAGTGTGCTTTCGATCCCAGACTTGGCGAAGGTGTTGCCCTTGGCCAACTTGTCCAACTTGAGCATCGCGGCATTGATGTTGTCCGCCGCCAGGCCGATCAATGCTGGCGCCAGGTGCGCATCGATGTTGGCCTTGATCCCTTCCGGGCTTTCGTAGCCGTAGGCCAGGCCGCCAATGGTGGTGGCCTCGCCGATGCCCTCGACGCCGTCGCTGCAACGCAGGCGCAGCACCACCAGGGTCTGCTGCTGCATGGTGTGCATGGCCAGCTTGTGCGGGCGGATGGTCGGCAGGTCGACGATAATCGCCTCCAGCCGTTCGATAGTCGGGCTTGTCATGCAAGGCCTCCAGTTGGCTAAAGTCACAGGGTCACGCCTGGGCCGCCGTGGCCAGGCCGTGGCGCCGGCTGCTGGCCAGGTGCACGGCCATGGCCAGCGCGGCAATCGCGCCGGGGATGGCAAAGGCGATGAAATTAAGTTGCAGCGGCAGGTTGATGCCCATCAGCGCACCGCCCAGCAGCGGGCCGACGATGGCGCCATTGCGGCCAATGCCCGAGGCCCAGCCAAGGCCAGTGGAGCGCACCGCCAGGCCGTACAATTGCGCAGCGCCGGCATACAGCAGGATTTGCGTGCCGATGGTGGTGGCGCCGGCAATGAAGATCAGCAGGTAGAGCACCGGCATCGGGCTGTTGACCCCAAGCAGGCTGATCGACACAGCTGCAGCGATGAAGAACGCGACCTTGACCTTGACCAGGTTGTAGCGATCGCCCAGCCAGCCGCCGAGAATCGCCCCGGCCATGCCGCCGAAGTTCAACGCCAGCAGGAACGACAGGCTCGAACCCAGGCTGTAGCCGGCGTTGGCCATCAATTTCGGCAACCAGGAGCTGAGTGCATAGACCATCAGCAAGCAGCAGAAGAACGCCAGCCACAGGGCCAGGGTGCGTACCGCCAGGCCATCACGAAACAGCTCCAGCACCGAGGCGCCCTTACCTTTGCGGTCGCTAGCCTGCAATTGATCATCTGCCCGCACCTCACACTGCGGGTCCAGGCGTTTGAGCAGTTTGCGCGCCTCTTCGGTGCGGCCCTGGCGAACCAGGAAACCAATCGACTCGGGCAGGTAATAGAGAATCAGCGGCAACAGCAGCAAGGGCAGCGCAGCGGCGAAGAACATCGACTCCCAGCCAAACCGCGGCAGCAAGAAGATCCCTACCCCGGCCGAGAGCATGCCGCCCAGCGAATAGCCGCTGAACATGATCGCCACCAGGGTGCTGCGCAGGCGTTTGGGCGCGTATTCATTCATCAGCGCCACGGCATTGGGCATCAAGCCGCCGCAGCCAAGCCCGGCGATAAAGCGGTAGATGCCGAACTCGCTCGGGCTGCTGGCAAAACCATTGACAATGGTCGCGCCGGAAAACAAGGCGAAACAGATGGCGATGCCCTTCTTGCGCCCGATGCGGTCGGCCAGGCTGCCGAAGACCAAGGCGCCGAACATCATGCCGAACAGCGCATAGCTGCCCAGCGCACCGGCTTGCAGGGGCGTCAGGCCCCACTCCTTCATGATCACCGGCAATACCACGCCGTAGATGAACAGGTCATAGCCGTCGAAGATCAGCAGCAGGCCGCACCAGGCCATGACCATCCAGTGAAACGGCGTGAAGCGGGCATTATCGATGATCGGGTGGACGTCAATTGTTCGCATGGCATCTGTCTCTGTTGTTTTTGTTGTGTGAGGTGAACCTTGCCGGGCAGGCAATCAGCCGAGATCGCCGCCCCCCACCGGCAGGGTTACGCCGGTGATGTAGGAGGCTTCATCGCTGGCGAGGAAGAGAATCGCGCTGACCTGCTCATCGATGCTGCCGTAGCGTTTCATCAGGCTGCTGTCGAGGGTCTGGGCGACGATCTGCTGGTACCAGGCCTTGTCTTGCTCGCTCTGCTCGGCGTCATTGCGCGGCACCCGGCGCGGCGGGGCCTCGGTGCCGCCGGGCGCGGTGGCGTTGACCCGGATGCCCCGGCCTGCGGTCTCGAAGGCCAGGCATGCGGTGAGGGCGTTGACGCCACCCTTTGCTGCGCCATACGGCACGCGATTGACTCCGCGGGTGGCAATCGACGACACGTTGACGATGGCGCCGCTGTTGCGTTCGAGCATGTACGGCAGCGCGGCGTGGCAGCACCAAAGGGTCGGGAACAGCGAACGGCGCACCTCGGCCTCGATCTGCTCGACCTCATAGTGTTCGAACGGCTTGGCCCAAATGGTGCCGCCGACGTTGTTGACCAGGATGTCGAGGCGGCCGAAGGTCTCGACCGCCTGGGCCATGACCCGGGCGCACTCACTGTGTTGTTCAAGGTCGGCGGTGAGGGTCAGCATGCCCTCCCCGGCCAACTCATGGACCCATTCCGAACGGTCCACTGCAATGACCTGCGCGCCCTCGGCCTTGAGCCGCCAGCACACGCCACGGCCGATGCCTTGGGCGGCGCCGGTGACCAGGGCGACCTGACCTTGGAATCTAGCGTTCATCGTTGCCTCCTTGTTGGCGCGGTCGTGCCAGCGGGCTTGCCCCGCGACTGGATCTGCCAGGCCATCGCCGGCGCATGTCCGTTCGCTGTCGCCGGGCAAACCCGCTGCCACGCCCTCACCCACTGTGTGCTTGAGCTAATAAAAAAGAGGCCGCCAACACCCGCACGATGCGGGCGGCCCCAACAAAGGTTCAAGCTGCTGCTGCGAACTTCTCGTAGTAGAAGTTGGCCGGGGTTATGCCCTGCTCGCGGATGTACTGGCTGACCGCCTCGACCATCGGCGGTGGGCCGCACAGGTACACGTCCACATCACCTTGGTTGAGGTGGCACGGCTCGATGTGCTGGGTCACGTAGCCCTTGTGTGGATACTGGCTGTCCGGGTTGGCCACACAGGCGCTGAAGGTGAAGTTGGGGATGCGCGCAGCAAACGCCTGCAAGCGGTCCAGCTCGACCAGGTCGAAGTCGTTGGTCACGCCGTAGATCAGGTGCAGCGGGTGCTCGCTGCCGGCCTCGGCGATCTTCTCCAGCATCGCCGTGAACGGCGCCAGGCCCGTGCCGCCGGCCAGCAGCAACAGTGGCCGGTGGATCGCGCGCAGGTAAAAGCTGCCCAACGGGCCGGCCAGGGTCATGCTGTCGCCGGTCTTGGCAAGGCTGGTGAGAAAGCTGCTCATCAGCCCGCCCGGCACATTGCGAATCAGGAAGCTGACCTCGCCATCCTTGGGCAATGAGCTGAACGAATAGGCGCGGCTCTGCTCGCTACCCGGCACCTTCAGATTGACGTACTGCCCCGGCAGAAACGCCAGGCTGCTCAGCGACTCGCCCTTGATCGACAAGGCGATGGTGCTTTCGGACAACTGCCGCACATCGCTGATGGCCGCCTCGAAACTGGCCTGCTCGGTCTTGCACAGCTGCGAGGAAGCCGGGATGCGCACGACGCAATCGGACTCGGCGCGCATCTGGCAGGTGAGCACGTAACCCTGGGCGATTTCTTCCTCGCTCAAGGCATCCTCGATGAAGTTGTCACCCAGGTCATAGCGGCCGGACTCGGCTTGACACTTACAGGTGCCGCAGGCGCCGTCGCGGCAGTCCAGCGGGATGTTGATGCCTTGGCGGTAGGCGGCATCGGCAACGGTTTCCTGGCCATCGGCCTGGATGAAACGGGTAACCCCGTCTTCGAAATTCAGTGCGATCTGGAAGCTCATGGTGCACCTCGCAGGCGAGCCTGGCCGCGGCGCGCCAGAGGGCGCCCCGAGCGGCACTCGCCAAGACCTGAAGTCAGATGTGGTAGATGTCGATGACCTGGCGAACGTAGTCGTTCTTCAGCACCACTTTCTTGGCCAAAATCTGCGGCTGCTCGCCGCGCAGATCGAGGGTGTAGAAGCTGCTGCCAAAGTAGCTGTCGGTGGTCTTGTAGCGAAAACTCAAGGTGTGCCAGTTGAAGCGCACCAGGCACTGGTTCTCACTGCGTTCGACGATCTCGATGTTGCTGATGTTGTGGGAGGTGCGTGTGTCCGGCACGGTGGCGCTGGAGCGCTCGGTCTTGATACGGAACACGCGGTCTTCCAGGCCACCGCGATTGCCGTACCAGATCAGCGAGATTTCGCTCTGCGGATCTTCGGTGAGCTGGTCGTTGTCGTCCCAGGATGGCATCCAGAAGGTCGCGTCGGCGGCGTACAGCTCCAGCCACTGATCCCACTGGGCATCATCCAGGTAGCGCGCCTCGCGGTAGAGAAAATCGCGCACGCGGTCATAGAGATCGCTCATCGCACGGCCTCCACGGGAATCAGCTGAGGTTCCTGCTCAAGGGCCTTGAGCATGGTTTCTTGCCAGTACTTGTGCTGCAGCACGAACAGCCCTTCATCCTCGGTGCGCACACCCGACAGCAGCGGTTGCAGCTGGATTTCCTGAGCCGCCTCGTCGGCGCCCTCGACCCAGTGCTTGGCACCGCGGGACATGTCGTTCCAGCCGGTGCCGCCGCCGTAGCCGGTCTGGCACGAGCGGAACTCTTCCAAGTCATCCGGGGTGGCCATGCCACTGACGTTGAAGAAGTCTTCGTATTGGCGGATACGCTTGGCGCGGGCCTCGCGGCTCTCGCCCTTGGGGGCGATGCAGTAGATGGTGATCTCGGTCTTGTTCACCGAAATCGGCCGGGCGATGCGGATCTGCGAGCTGAACTGGTCCATCAGATAGACGTTTGGGTACAGGCACAGGTTGCGCGAATTCTCGATCATCCAGTCGGCGCGGGCCTGGCCGAAGTCAGCCGCCAGTTGCTCGCGGCGCTCATAGGCCGGGCGATCTTCGGGGTTGGCCCAGCGGGTCCAGAGCAGCAGATGGCCGTGGTCGAACGAGTAGAAGCCCCCGCCCTGCTTGGCCCAGGCGCCGGCGCTCATGGTCTTGATCTCGTCACCGCTCTCGCGTTGTTTGCGTTGGCTCTGGGTGGCGGCATAGTTCCAGTGCACGGAGCTGACGTGGTAGCCATCTGCGCCGTTCTCGGCGGTGAGCTTCCAGTTGCCTTCATAGATATAGGAGCTGGAGCCGCGCAGCACTTCCAGGCCTTCTGGCGACTGGTCGACGATCATGTCGATGATCTTGGCCGACTCGCCCAGGTGCTCGACCAGCGGCTTGACCTCGGCATTGAGGCTGCCGAACAAGAAGCCACGATAGGACTCGAAGCGCGCGACCTTGGTCAGGTCGTGGGAGCCGTCGCAGTTGAAGCTCTCGGGGTAGCCGGCGTTGCTTGGGTCTTTGACCTTGAGCAGTTTGCCGCTGTTGTTGAAGGTCCAGCCATGGAATGGGCAGGTGTAGCTGGACCGGTTGCCGCGCTTGTGCCGGCAGAGCATGGCGCCACGGTGGCTGCAGGCATTGAGGAAGGCATTGAGCTCGCCGTCCTTGTTGCGTGCAATGAAGACCGGCTGACGGCCCATGGTCAGGGACAGGAAGTCATTTTTTTCGGGAATCTGGCTTTCGTGGGCCAGGTAGATCCAGTTGCCTTCGAAGATGTGTTTCATCTCTAGGTCAAACAGGCGCGGGTCGGTGAACATCTCCCGCTTGCAGCGGTAGACGCCCGATTCCCGGTCGTCCTCGAGCATGGCATTGAGGTAGTCGAATCCCAGGGACATGGCCAGGGTCTCCAATTGTTATTGTTTCAGGCCAGGTCAGGTTATGTGGCGGAGGTGTTACGCAATATCCGCTTCGTGCAGAGTGTTATCCGTTTTGTGCAGGCAGATTGGTTTTAGCCATGGGTGATGGCGGCGCCTGGGCTGGCGTTATCTGTCGATAGTGACAGGTGTGGTGGATAGTCGGACGCCATCGCGGGGCAAGCCCGCTCCCACGAGTCACGTGGGAGCGGGCTTGCCCCGCGATGAGGCCGGAACAAACAACACAAAAGAAAAATTCAAACCTTGGCTTTGGCTTCTGCGAGAGCGCAGCGATTCGCCTGCTCTTGATCTTCGTGCGCGTAATTGCAGGCGCCGCAGATTCGCGACTTCAGGAGGCTGAGCAGAGGTGCCTGGAGGGCCAGGCGCGAGATGTAGATTTGCGTAGCAAATCGTAGGCCGCGCGGGCCCGGAAGGCGCCGGCGCGAAGGGATCCCGCCACGGGCGCGACTGATGGTGGAGCGCAGACTTTTTTGGTTACTTTTGGCTGGGCCGGCACACCGTGCGTTTGCCAAAAAAAGTGACCCGCCGTAAAGGCGTAAGGGGCCAGTAAAACCACCCCATCAAATGGATAAGCCCCGGCCCAAATGCCCAAGCTTCCAAGCTTCCATTTACCCAGACTTACCCCCAACCAACCCCTCGATACTAATCTCGCGCATCCTGAACTTCTGCACCTTCCCCGTCACCGTCATCGGAAACTCATCCACAAAGCGGAAATACCGCGGCACCTTGAAATGCGCAATCCGCGCCCTAGCCCACTCCCGCAGCGCGTCCTCACCCACCGAATGCCCAGGATGCAAACGCACCCAGGCGACAATCTCCTCGCCATAGCGGCTACACGGAATACCAATCACCTGCACATCAGCGACCGCCGGATGAGTGAAGAAAAACTCCTCCAACTCACGCGGATAGATGTTCTCACCGCCGCGAATGATCATGTCCTTGCTACGCCCGACGATCCGCACGTAGCCAGCCTCATCCATCACCGCCAGATCGCCAGTGTGCATCCAGCCATCGCCATCGATGCTCTCGGCGGTGGCCTTGGGGTTGTTCCAATACCCCAGCATCACGCTGTAGCCACGGGTACACAGCTCGCCAATGTCCCCACACGCAACGGTATTGCCCTGGTCATCGATGATCTTGTTCTCCAATCGCGGCTGGGTACGCCCCACGCTGGTCACCCGGCGCTCCAGGTCATCATCGGCGCCCGTTTGCAACGACACCGGGCTGGTCTCGGTCATGCCGTAGGCAATCTGCACCTGGGCCATGTGCATCTCGTCGATCACCCGGCGCATCACCTCGATCGGGCAGGTAGCGCCAGCCATGATCCCGGTCCGCAGGCTGGACAAATCGAACTCGCCACGCTGTGGGTGATCCAGCTCGGCGATGAACATGGTCGGCACGCCATACAGCGCTGTGGCTTTCTCCTCGGCCACAGCACGCAAAGTGGCCAGGGGGTCGAAGGCATCACTGGGGTAGATCAGGGTGCTGGCGTGGGTCATGCAACCGAGGTTGGCCATGACCATGCCAAAGCAGTGGTACAGCGGCACCGGCACGACCATGCGGTCGTGCTCGGTCAAGCCCAGGCTCTCACCCACCATGTAGCCGTTGTTGAGGATGTTGTGATGGCTGAGCGTGGCGCCTTTGGGGAAGCCAGTAGTACCTGAGGTGTACTGGATGTTGATCGGGTCGCTGGGGCGCAGTTGCGCCTGGCGCGCAGCCAGGGCCTCAGGGCTGATCTCGACAGCCTTGGCCTGCAGATCAGGCCAGGCGAGAAACCCGCCCGGCGGATGGGCGGCCAGGCTGACCACCCCACGCAGTTCGGGCAGGCGTGCGCAGCTCAGTTCTCCGGGCAGGCCTTTGCCCAGGCCTGGGACCAGGCTGAGCAGCATGGCGTGATAATCAGAGGTCTTGAACGCATCGGCGCAGATCACCCAGCGACAGCCCGATTGGCTCAGGGCGTAGTCCAGTTCGCTGCTGCGATAGGCCGGGTTGATGTTGACCAGGATCGCGCCGACCTTGGCACTGGCGAATTGGGTGATACACCATTCGGCGCAGTTAGGCGCCCAGATGCCCAACCGATCACCCACTTGCACGCCCAAGGCAATCAGCGCGCGGGCGTGTTGATCGACCGCTGCGGCCAATTGCCGCCAGGTGTAGCGCAGGCCTTGATGACGCACCACCAGCGCCTCGCGCTCGGGGAAGCGGGCCACGGTGCTGTCGAAGGCGTCGCCGATGCACTGGCTGAGCAGCGGTTTGTCTTGTTGGCCTTGGGTATAGCTGGGCTGGGTCATGGTGATCTTTTGTTATTTTTAGGGTGTCAGCGGGCCTCATCGCGGGGCAAGCCCGCTCCCACGCAGCGGGTATCTTGGCTGCGTGGGAGCGGGCTTGCCCCGCGATGGGGAAGGCACAAGCAACCCACAACTACCTGACGAACACCTGCGGCGTGGTGGTCGACATGTCGCCACCCGGCAGCTTTATATTGCCGACTTTCTCCAGCGTATCGGGATCGAACACCGCCAGATCGTTGAACGTCCCGCCCAGGTACAGCTTGCTGCCGCTGCGGTTGAACGCCACACAGTAATAAGTGTGGTCCAGATTCGCCGCCTTGATCAGCTTGCGCTCCTTGATGTCGTAGCGCGCCAGCCGATTGAGCACGCCATACATCTGGTTGGGATCTTTGGGCGAGCGCAGTCCAGTGAAGTACAGCTCGGTCAGGTCGGCAAATTCCTGGGTGTGGGTCTTGCCGGTCTTGAGGTCCACGCTCAGGTAGCCATACAACAAATCGGCGGTGGCGGGGTCTTGCTTGTCGTCCTTGAACTTGGCGATGGTGTACAGCATCGAGAACTCGTGCCGGGCCGTCTGGTGCGGCCAGAAGTACAGCACGTCCGGCGCGCTGTAGCCGGGGCGGTTCCAGTTGCGTAGCGGCAACGCCACCTCGTACTTGCCATTGCTGACATCCAGCTTGTAGATGTCGGGCCCGGCGACGAACAGGCTGCCATCGTCGGCGGCGCGCATCAGGTAAACCTGGCGCGGCATGGGGAAGCTGCGGACCGGCTTGGCGTTGAGGCCGTCGGCGGTATTGAACACTTCCAGGCGCGGCGGCTTGACCACGTAATGATCGTTCAGCCGCTGGCTTGGGTTGACCGTGGCATAGACCTCCTTGCCGTCCGGGCTGATGGCGAACGAGTACATGGCCTTGCCGATTTCGCCAGGGACGCTGGACAAGTTGGCGTGGAAGATGGTTTTGCAGCTGTCCAGGTCAATGCCGTAGATATCGGCGTAGTGGTTGTTCAGCACATAGGCGGTGCGGTTGTCCGGCGCCATCATCGCGGTGCCCGGGCCGAACGCGTCCGGCATGCGGCACGACTTGAATACGCTGTCGTTGGCCACATCCACCACGTGCAGGTTGTTCGGATAGTTGGTGACGATCATGTACTCGTGGCCAGGCGTCAGCGCAGTGCCGGCTTCAGCGGCCTGCGCCGAGGTCCAGGCGCCGGCACAGGCGGCGACGGTGAGCGCGAACTGTGCGCAGAATCCAGGTTTCATGCGGTTTCCCCTTGTCGTTCTTGTCGGGCCGGTCACTTGTCTTTCGGGAACACGGTGCCCAGGTTGCGCCAGTCGTCCTGCGAGTTGCTCGCCTGGGCGTTCCAGTCCTGGTAGGTGCTCATCATGTCCGGCACCTGGGCCGGCCACCAGCAAGGATCGGAGCAGCCATACAAGTCGGCTTCCATCGGCTGGCACAGCGAGCTGACGCCGCCGAAGGCGTCGACTTCCCACCCCGGGTCGGTAGTCGCGGTGCAACCCGCTACCGCGCTCATGGCCATGACTTCTTCGACCCGGTCCTCGGCGGCGGCTTGTTCAAGGATGCGCGCCTTGTTGTTCATTGCCTTCAAGTGCTTCATATCAATGTGCCTTGCGCGGAGTGATGTAGCGATCGATGAAGGCCGGGTTGACGGCCATGATGCGGCTGTAGACTTCGATGCCAAAGTCGACCCAGTCGCGCATCAGTTCGCAGTAGTGATAGGTCGGATGGGTGGGGTCGCCGTAGCGTGCGTAGCTCTCGTGGTAACAGCCGCCCGAGCACAGGTTACGGATCCGGCAGTCGTCGCAGCCGGTGTTGCTGCGGTCCAGGCGCTGGGACAGGAAGTCGTTGAGCTGCGCCTGTTTGACGCCCTGATGGACATTGCCGAAGGTCGGCAGGCTGGAGCCGGTGAAGCGGTGGCAGAGGTTCAACTCTCCCTGGTGATCGACCGCCAGCATCTTCAGCCCGGCGCCACACGGCAGCGCCTTCTTGTGGCCTTCATGGATGTCGGTGATCAGCTGGTGCAGGTTGGAAAAGCCAATACTGCGGTGTTCCAGGGCAGCCTCAAGATAGCGCCGACCGAGCGCTTTCATGTTGGCGAACACTTGCACCAGTTCCTCGCCAGTCAGGTTGAAGTCGGCCATGTCGCCAGAGGTGACCGGGGCAAACCCCACCTCGGCAAAGCCCATCTCGTTGAACAGGTGATTCCAGATGGTCTCGACGTCGGTGATGCCCCGGGTCAGCGTCACCCGGGCGCCGACCGGGCGGCTGGTGTAGCGCGAGAGCAGCATGTCGGCCTTGCGCCGCACCACGTCATAGGTGCCCTGCCCGCCAACGGTGATGCGATTGCGGTCGTGCACGGTCTTCGGCCCGTCGATGCTGATCGACAAGCCGAAGCGGTGGGCGTTGAGCCAGTCGACGATCTCTTCGGTGAGCAGCGTGGCATTGGTGGTCATGATGAACTCCACCTCTTTGCCAGCCTCGGCGAAACGCTGTTCGCAGTAGGCGACCATGTGCTCGATCAGAGGCCGATTGGACAGTGGCTCGCCGCCGAAGAACACCACGCTGTAGCGGGTTTCATTGGGTGACTCCTTGAGCAGCATTTCCACCGAGGCCTCGGCGGTGGCAGTGCTCATTTTCTTGCCCGCCGAAGGCTTGTCCAAGTCTTCCTTGTAGCAATAGGTGCAGCTCAGGTTACAGCCGGTGTTGACGTTCAGCACCACGGTGTTCAGCGCGGTGCGCTCGATCCGCTTGAGGGCGATTTCCGGGGTGAGCGGCGAGCCATCGCTGACCACTTCCAGGGCGATCAGCTCGCGCAGGGTGTCTTCGATGTCCTGGCCGCTGAACTGCAGGCTCAGGCGCTGCACCAGTTCTTCAGCCGAGCAGCCTTGTTGACGCAAGCTGTCGATGATCCCGCCGGTGACTGCATCGGTGCTGAACAGCGAACTGCTGGGGATGTGAAAGAGCATGCGGTCGGCATCGACCTGCACTTCATGCAGGTTGCGTTCGACCAGATTCAATTGTGCGCCCATGGCGACCTCCAGTAATCGATCCGTTAGTGACGCGCGTTGCTCGCCCTTATGGCAAAGGCGGGTTGTTCCAACGCTGCACGGTGACGATCAGGTGGCCTTCGCCCTGCTGGCCGCCGTCTTCGAGCTGGGCGATGACCTTCAGGTTGCCGGCGTTGTTGGTCATCATCTTGCGCTCAGGGTTGGGCCCGGCACCGGCCGGCATGAACACACCGTCTGGCTGCATGGCACCGGCGAACTTGACGTCCTCATCCTCTATTGCCCGCTCGTTGAACGGCTCGACCTTCCACGTCGCCGGCAGGTAGCCGATGCGCAGTGGCTGGCCACTGGCATCCTTGCCCCAGGCTTCAGCTTCGAAGCGACCCTGGACCTTGGGCGTGGAGCCGCCATTCTCGCCAATCCGGGCGATGGAGAATGCCGGCACTACCTTGACCTGCTCGACCTTGTCGTAGACCGCCAGGGTCACACCTTTGAGCGCGCCAACGGCGACCTCGCGGGTGCCTGCGGCGGCGTCCTTGGCGGCGCGCGCCTTGACCCGGACCAGGGTTGCGCTCGACTCGAGCACCTCGCTCACCTCGACCCCAGCGCCGAGGTCCGGCTTGCCACTCAGGCCGCTGCCGACCAGGGTGATCTCGCTTTCAGCGCCGGCCTTGATGAACGCCGGCTGCACCGCCAGCAGGCGTGCCTTGCCCTCCTTCACCGCGGTGAAGTCCAGGCCACGCTCATCATGCTCGGCTTCGTACATGCGGCCCTTCATCTCGCCATCGAGCGCGGCGAACACCTGGCGCAAGGTGGCCTCGCCGATCTTGACGTTGCCGCGCCACTCGTAGCCGTTGTAGAGGATTGCCTCACCGCTGCCGTTGAACGGCGTGCCGTCGGCATAGCTGCCCTTGACCTCGACCTTGAAGGTGTCGCCCTCGCCTGCGCTAACGCTCATTACCCCGCGCACATCGCCCTTGGCCAGCATGTGCCCGCCAAACGCCCATTGCCCGGCCAACGCATCAGCCTTGGGCTTGGCCTGCTGCCACTGGCTCCAGGCTGGGTTGTCGAGGGGGAAGCGCTTGGCCAGGTCCGGCACCATTTGCTTGAGGGCGATGTCCAGCCAGTCGCGGTCACGCGCCTGGGCCTGGTACTCCAGGGACGGCCACTGGCCGAGGTGGAAGTTGACCAGATGTTCCCACTCCTGCGCCGGACGGCGCTGCAAGGCGACCCGGGCGCCGGAGTGACATCGGCCGCACATCTGGCTGAGCGGGTCATCGAACTGCTCGACAGTATTGAGCCGGCGCTCCATGGCGTAACGCACGCCTTCGGTTTCGCTAGGCGCCAGGCCCTGTTTGTCGGCCAGGTACTTGACCAGGGTGCGGCGGTCATCATCGCTGATCTGCAAGCCATGCATGACCTGCATGCGGCCGATGCTCATCAACCAGCCTTCCGGGGTCTTGCGCTGGTGGCTGATGCGGCTGTAGGCGTCATTGCCTTCGGGGATGTGACACCCCATGCACTTGGTTTGCAACAGGCTCGGGCCCTGCTCGGCCGCCATGGCCTGGGTGCCCAGCAGTGCGGCGGCGACCAGCGCCAGTTTGCCCGCATGCCGCCGGAGTCGAGTCGTCTTCAAAGTCAGACCTCCACGGTGTCGTTTCTTATCGTTTTTGTGCACGCCTGGGTACTGCAGGTGCATGTGACAGTTGCAATACAGGAAGTGTGCCAGCCTTGCCAAAGCTGTTTGATTTCAACTGCTTGGCTAGTTCGGGTGGACGATTGCCGCGGATAGCCTGCGGGTCGGAACGTCCCATTTCGCGACTGAGTGTTTCACCTTGAGACAGCCATAATCGCAGGCTTGGCCAGCTTCCCCAGATAAACACGAGCTGTTCCACCCAGGTCGACAGCGACGTGCTGTTTCACCCCCGTCTCACGCCGTCTCAATGTGCAACAGCGCGCCCCTGCAATGGCATCTGTGCGCCAGGACAAACATCAGGTGGTTCAAAGGCTTAGCTCGATCTACAGCCCTTGGCACGGCCATTGCGCAAGCGCCTCTGACCATTCAATGACAAGAGGCACAGCCCCATGCTTTGTGATCTGCCCATCCTCCCCGCCACCCGCGCCTTTCTCGAACGCAAGCTGAAGATGCGCATTGGCGCCGACTGGCAAGACGCTGCCAGCGGCCGCACCATGACCTTCCGCAACCCGGCCACCGGCGCAGTCCTGGGCGAGGTGCCCTCGGCCGACCCGCAAGACGTCGACCGCGCCGTCGCCGCCGCGCGCCGAGCCTTCGATGATTCGCCGTGGAGCCGGGTGCGCCCGCGTGAGCGGCAGAACCTGCTGTGGCGCCTGGCCGATTTGATGGAGCGCGACGCGCAGATCCTCGCCGAGCTCGAATGCCTGAACAACGGCAAGAGCGCGGCAGTGGCCAAGGTCATGGATGTGCAATTGGCCATCGACTTCTTGCGCTACATGGCCGGTTGGGCGACCAAGCTTGAAGGCAGCACGGTCGAGCCATCGATGCCATTGATGCCGGACGAGCAGTTCCATGGCTTCGTCCGGCGCGAGGCGGTGGGTGTGGTCGGTGCGATCGTGGCCTGGAACTTCCCCCTGCTGCTGGCCTGCTGGAAGCTCGGCCCTGCCCTGGCGACAGGCTGCACCCTGGTGCTCAAGCCCGCTGACGAAACCCCGCTGACCGCGCTGAAACTCGCTGAACTGGTCGATGAAGCAGGCTATCCAGCGGGCGTGCTCAACGTCGTCACGGGCACCGGCCTGAATGCCGGCGCCGCGCTGAGCAGCCACCCTGGGGTAGACAAGCTGACCTTCACCGGTTCGACCGAAGTCGGCAAGCTGATCGGCAAGGCGGCGATGGACAACATGACCCGGGTAACCCTGGAGTTGGGCGGCAAGTCGCCGACCATCGTCATGCCCGATGCCAACCTGCAGGACGCCGCAGCGGGTGCGGCCATGGCGATCTTCTTCAACCAGGGCCAGGTGTGCTGCGCCGGCTCACGGCTGTATGTGCACCGCAAGCACTTCGACAATGTGGTGGCCGATATCGCCGGCATTGCCAACGGCATGAAGCTGGGCAGTGGCCTGGACCCTGCGGTGCAGATGGGCCCGTTGATCTCGGCCAAGCAGCAGGATCGGGTCACTGGCTACATCGATCTGGGGCGTGAACTGGGCGCCACCATCGCCTGCGGCGGCGAAGGTTTCGGCCCGGGCTACTTCGTCAAGCCGACCGTGATCGTCGATGTCGACCAGCGCCATCGCCTGGTGCAAGAGGAGATCTTCGGCCCAGTGCTGGTGGCCATGCCGTTCGATGACATCGATGACGTCGTGCGTATGGCCAACGACAACCCGTATGGCCTGGGCGCCAGCATCTGGTCCAACGACCTGGGCGCGGTGCACCGGATGATCCCACGAATCAAGTCGGGCTCGGTCTGGGTCAACTGCCACAGTGCGCTGGATCCGGCGCTGCCGTTTGGTGGCTACAAGATGTCGGGCGTCGGCCGGGAGATGGGCGCGGCGGCGATCGAGCATTACACCGAGCTCAAGTCGGTGTTGATCAAGCTTTGAGTGTTCTTTGATCAGTTCCGGCCTCATCGCGGGGCAAGCCGCAGCGTGGTGATTCCCGTGGGAGCGGGCTTGCCCCGCGATGAGGCCGGAACAAGAAATACACCAACACAATAATAAGGAACATCCAAGATGGCCCGCATCCCTCGCCTGGCAATCACCGCCCTCACCGCCCTCGCCCTGCACACCGCCCACGCCCATGAGCTGTACAACCAGGACGGCACGGTACTGAACGCCGACCTCGAAGCCCTGTTCGGCGTGTTCCACAGCGACGAAAGCTTCAACCAGGCCGGCAACCGCCAACCCGGCAGCAGCGCCTGGCGCGAGGGCTACGTCAAGTACGGCCTCAGCGCCAGCCAGGCCCTGGCCGGCAGCGGCAGCCTGTACGGCGCCTTCAACCTGGTCAGCTCGGCGACCTGGGGCGACGGCGATGCGGCCGGCCTGACCTTGGGCGATGAGCGCCGCACCGCCATCGAAGACGCCTACCTCGGCTGGCGCTCAGGCAGCCTCTTCCCGGCCCTGGGCGAAGACGGCGTGGATATTTCCGCTGGCCGCCAATTGCTGACCCTAGGCGACGGTTTTCTGATCCAGGGCGACCCGGTCAACCTCGGCAAAGTCGACCTGGGCGCCAACTTCAACCGCGGCGGCGCCTACTACCTGGCCGCGCGCAAGGCTTTCGACCGCACTGCGGTGCTGCGCATTGGCGGCAGCCAGGGCTGGCGTGGCGACCTGATGTGGCTCAAGTCCGACAACCATTACCAAGCCGACACCTCGCTGGCGGTGAGCAACCTTGAGCATGTCTCCGATGCAGGCACGGTCGGGCTGAGCTGGATCCGCGGGTTGGATGTCGACCAGCGCTACGCGCAGATCATGGGCCTGGAGCACCGCGATGGCATGGACACCGTGAGCCTGCGCGGGCGCGGCAGCCTCGGGGTCAAGGATCTGCAGCTGGCCGCCGAGTACGTCACCCAGGACCGCAGCGGCAGGCGCGAAGACGCCTGGTACCTGGAGGGCAACTGGACCTTCTCCGCGCTGCCCTGGTCGCCGACCGCCACCTACCGCTACAGCCGCTTCTCGCAAGACTTCGACCCGCTGTTCTATGGCCTGAGCCGTGGCTATGGCACCTGGTTCCAGGGCGAGGTGGCGGCCAACTATGCCGGGCCGTTCAACAGCAACAGCCAAGTGCATCACCTGGGCTTGAAAGCCAAGCCGCGCGACAACCTGAGCGTCGGCGCGCTGTATTTCGACTTCGATACGCTCGCTACCGACCAGGGCAACCTGGGCGGGCGCGAGCTGGATCTGTATGTCGAGTGGATGGTCACCGAGCACATCCTGATCAGCCCGCTGGTGGGCTACTACACGCCTGAGCGCAGCGCCGACAACGGCGGCGTGCAGATGGGCAGCCGGGATGGCGGCACCTATCTGCAACTGCTGGTCGGGACGTTCTTCTAGGACCATTGCAGACTGCGCATGGGTGGCCCAAGCGTTTAAACTGCAGCGCTTCTCAACCCCACCTGGAGCCTGCGGTGAACGTCAACGACGCCAGTTTCGAAGAACTGCTCAACGCTTTGCATGACGGCGTGTACATCACCGATGGCGACGGCAAGACGCTCAAGGTCAACCAGGCCTATGAGCGTCTGACCGGCCTGAGCAGCGCCGACCTGATCGGCCGGCTGATGCAGGAGCTGGTCAAGGAGGGCATCATTTCCCAATCGGCATCCCTGCGGGTGTTGCAGGAAGGCCGACCGGTGTCGGTGATGCAAAGCCTGAGCAAAGGCAAGAAGCTGCTGGTCAGCGCCACACCGATTCTCGATGCCGAGCACCGAATCTCCTACGTCGTGAGCACCGTGCGCGACATGACCGAACTGCTGCGCATGAAGCATGAGCGCGATGAGCTGCAGCAGCTCAAGCAATTGCGCCACAGCACCGCGAAATTGCATGCAGGCCAGCGCGACAGCCTGTTGCACTCGCCGCTGATGGCCGACCAGGAGGTGTCCGGGCGAGTCTTCGCCTTGGCCCGACAAGTTGCCGACAGCACGGTCAAGGTCTTGCTACAGGGTGAAACCGGGGTCGGCAAGACCCTGGTCGCGCAGTTCATTCACAACGCCAGCGGGCGTGCCGGCGAGCCATTCCTGGCGCTTAACTGCGGCGCCCTGCCGGAGAACCTGATCGAGGCCGAGCTGTTCGGCTATGCACCCGGCGCCTTCACCGGCGCTGGCCCCAAGGGCAAGCGCGGCCTGCTGGAGTTGGCCCACAACGGCACCTTGTTCCTCGATGAAATCGGCGATCTGCCGCTGCCGGTGCAGGTCAAGCTGCTCAAGGTCATCGAAGAAAACCGCTTTATCCCGGTGGGCGGCCTGGAGCTCAAGGAAGTCGATGTGCGCATCATCAGCGCCAGCCATCACGACCTCAAGCAATTGGTGGCCGAAGGCCGCTTTCGCGCCGACCTGTACTACCGCCTCAACGTGGTGCCGATCACTATCCCGGCGCTGCGCGAGCGCAGTGAAGAAATCCCGCCGCTGCTGCATTACTACCTCGACAGCTTCAACAGCCGCTACCAGCGCCAGGTGCAATGGAGCCTGGCGGCACTGGATCTTTTGTGCGAGTACGCCTGGCCGGGCAACATCCGCGAATTGATCAACATCGTCGAGCGCCTGGTGGTGACCAACCAAAGCGGCACCATCGAAGCGCTGGACCTGCCCGAGGAGATCCTCGACCTCAGTCGGCAGAACACCGACGACAGCCGCCTGCCGCTGCGCAAGGTGCTGGAAAACGCCGAGCGTGCTGCGATCCGTGCCGCGCTACAGACCCACAAGACCACCCGCCTGGCCGCCAAGGCGCTGGGCGTGAGCCAGGCGACCGTGGTGCAGAAGATGAAGCGCTGGGAGCGCTCTGATTAGGATTTCAATCATCCCCGGCGATAGCGATCAAAAAGCTAATCGCCAGCGCCCCGTGCACAGCCGGTAAAACCCCACGCCTGCCCCGCCAAGCCGCACCGAACGGGGCTTGGCGCATCTTGGCACAGCTTTCGCTATCTGCTCTGGCACGTCTTCCACTACAACAATGCACACAGGACGCGCCTAATGAGCATTTCTGCCTTCAAGATCGCCAACAAATTGATCACAGGCCCCGCGGCCATCGAACAACTGGCCGCTGAGCTGACCCGCCTCAAGGTTGGCAACCCGCTGATCGTCACCGACACCATCCTGCTCAAGTCCGGCACCGTCGACCTCGCCTTGGCGCAGCTCGGCGCCCGCCCCTATGGCATTTTCGATCAAGTCCAACCCGAACCGGAAATCGCCATCGTCGAGGCCTGCACCCGCGCCTACCGTGAGGGCGGCCACGATGGCGTGATTGGCCTGGGCGGCGGCAGCGCAATCGATATCGCCAAAGGCGTCGCAGCGTTCGCCGGGCATGCAGGGCCGCTGGCTGAATTGTTCGGGGTTGACCTAGTCACGCGCAAAGGCCCGCCGTTGATCGCCATCCCGACCACGGCCGGCACCGGCTCGGAAGTGACCAATGTGGCGATTTTTTCCGACAAGCAAGCACAGCTCAAGAAAGGCATCGTCAGCGACTACCTGCTGCCTGACGTGGCCCTGGTCAGCCCGAGCATGACCCTGACCTGCCCGCGCAGCGTGACCGCTGCCAGCGGTGTCGATGCGCTGGTGCATGCGATCGAGTCGTACCTGTCGGTCAACGCTTCGCCGATTACCGACGCCATCGCCCTGGGCGCTATCAAGCTGATCGCCAAAGCGCTGCCCAAGGCCTACGCCAATCCGGCCAACCTGCAAGCGCGCGAGGACATGGCCACCGCCAGCCTGATGGCCGGCATGGCATTTGGTAACGCAGGGGTTGGCGCGGTGCATGCGCTGGCCTATCCGCTGGGCGGTCGCTTCAACATCGCCCACGGCGTCAGCAACGCCTTGCTCCTGCCCTACGTGATGGCCTGGAACAAACTGGCCTGCGTCGAGCGCCTGCGCGACATCGCCGCCGCCATGGGCGTGCGCGTGGCCGAACTGAGCGACAAGCAAGCCGCCGATCAGGCGGTTCAGGCCATGGCCGAGCTGTGCGCGGCGGTGGATATCCCCTCGGGCCTGCGCAGCTTCAACGTGCCTGCCGACGCTATCCCGGCGATGGCCGAAGAGGCCAGCAAGATCGACCGTTTGATGCGCAACAACCCGCGCCAGCTGAGCGCCGCCGATATCGAGCAGATCTACCGCGCAGCCTACTGATTAGCGAACCCGACGCCCAGCCAAGCGGCTGTGGCGTCTGCCATTACAAAATCAATAAAACAGGTGCACCCAATGACCACTCCTGCTGAGCCGCGGGGCGAAAGCCCGTACATCCCGCTGGGCCCGTTCAAGGTCCGCTTACCGTTCATTCACTACCGCATCGAGCTGCCGGACTACCTGCAAGGCTTGCTGATGTGTGCGGTGGACCTGGCCGCCATTCCGCTGATGACCGAGCTGCTGGGCATGCCCTTTGAAGTGGCGCTGGCAGTAGTGATGCTCAACGGCCTGCTCTACCTCACCCACCATTTGCTCGGCGACCCGACGGTACCGGGCTGGATCACCCCGGCGGTGCCGCTGCTGATGGCCTACTGCGCGCAATTTCCCGAAGGCCCGGAGCGGGTGCATGCGCTGATTGCCTTCCAGTTGATGCTCGGCGCGTTCTCGATAGCCCTGGGCGCGACCGGGATGGCCAAGAAGGTGGTCGAGTACGTACCTTCGGCGATCAAGTCGGGGATCATCGTCGGCGCGGGCTTGAGTGCGGTGATCGCGGTATTCCAGGTCGGTGGCAAGTTCAACGTCCTGCCGTGGACCATCTCGATTGCCGTGGGCATCGCCTTCTACCTGATCTTTTCCCAGCACTTCAACCAGCTCAAGCAACGCAACCGCTTCTGGTGGAACTTCGCCAAGCTCGGCATCTTGCCGATCATCCTGTTGGCGGTAGTGATTGCGCCGCTGTTCGGCGAGGCGCCCTGGCCGACCATCCAGTGGGGCATCAGCACGCCGGATTTCGCCGGCCTGTGGAACAACTACACCGTGTTCGGCCTGGGCATGCCACCGCTGTCGATGTTCATCTCGGCCCTGCCGACCATGCTCGCGGCGTACATCATCGTGTTTGGCGACGTGCTCAGTGCCAAATCGCTGCTCGATGAGGCCGAGACCGTGCGCACCGATGAGGTGGTCGACTATAACGCCGACCGCGCGCACCTGATCTTCGGCGCACGCAATGCGTTCATGAGCATCTTTGGCCCGGACGTGGCCATGTGCGGGCCGAAATGGGCGGCCATGCTGGTGGTGGTCATCGAGCGCTTCAAAGGCGGGCCGAAGGCGATGCAGTCGATCATCGGCGGGGTCGGCTCGTTCCGCTGGGGCACCAATACGGGCTTGTTGCTGCTGCCGGTGGTGACCTTGGTGCAGCCGATCCTGGGTGTCGCGCTATCGCTGACCCTGCTGATCCAGGGCTATGTCAGTGTGCGCCTGGGCATCCTCGAAGCGCGCAGCCAGCGTGACCTGGGGATCGCCGGGGTGATCGGTGCAGTGCTGGCGATCAAGGGCGCCAGCTGGGCGTTCGGCATTGGTGTAGTGCTGTGCCTGCTGATCTACGGCAAGAACTTCTTCAAGGGTGAGGTGGACGGCACCTTCGCCAAGGATGTGAAGGCTGTAGGGGGTAACGCCGAACCTGGCGTGCAACCGGCTGCCGCTGTCAAACGAGTAGAAGCACAAGCAGTAACGGACTGACCTGGCTCAGTGGGCTGCCATGCAGCCCACTTTCAGCGATAACCCTGCTCTGCCAACCAGCGACGCAGCATGCCCTGCTGATCCGTCGCTCGGCCACTCAACACGTCTTCGATAGCTGCGCCCGCCTGCAGCTTGGCCACCAACGGCGCCAGCTCGATGCCCTGCAAATGCCAGATGCCCAGCGGCTGATCAGCTGTCACCACCACTTCGGCTTGATCGACCCAACCATCGCGCAGCACCGGCCGACGCTCGATACGCACTGCGCTCCACTGCGCCGCTCCATGCATCGGCTGCTCATCCGGCCAGTCCTGGCGGTTGCGCCAGAATGGCTGGCCGGCCAGGCGCTGCTCCTGACGGTAGAAATCGCGCCCCATCCGGGCAAAACGCAGGAACAGTTGCTCGATCCGCTGCTGATGAAATTGCCGTGCCAGCGCCGCTCGTTCAGGCATGCGCAGCAGGGTGTTGATCACCACCGGCGCCTGCAATGCCGAGGACAATGACTGGAAAATCCCATTGCCCGACAATGGGTCAACCGCCATGGCCGCATCCCCCACCCGCACCCAGTCGCTGCCCGCACAGTCCCCAGCGAGGATCGCTGTGCTGCTACGTGCGTGGACTGGGGCGGGTTGCAGGGCCTGCGGGTCGAACAGTTCGCGGACCAAGGCCGACTGCCTGCGCCGGTCGGCGCAGTACCCGGGCAACTGTGCCTTGCCGGGCAGGCCGGCAGCGCCGGCGTCCAGAGTGATCTGCCAGTAGCAGCGGCCGTCGGCCAAGCGCGCCATCCACGCCCAGCCATCGTCCAGGCTTTCCACCGCCGAGGCTGGCGGGCCTGGGGCCGCCTGCCAGAGGTTGAGCAAACTGACGGTCTCCGGGCCGCGCAGCCGATCGCTCGACAGCGGTGCCTGGCGGCCACGTGCCTCGACCAAAAACTCACCCTGCACCACTGGGCCGTGGTCCAGCTTCACCTGGTAGCCGTGCTCGCGCTGCACCTCGCGCACCCGACCTTCGACCAGCACCACCCCGGCGCGGCGCAGTTCATCGCGCAAGGCCGCGTCGAAGCGCTGGCGATCGAGCAAGAACTCCTGGTTAAGCTGCAACTGCTCACCGTTCCAGCGCACATGACGGGTGGCCGGCATTGCCGCTTGGCCCAGCGCGCCACCGAGCCCGGCATGGCGCAGCGCATCCAGCACCCGCTGCGAGACGCCTTCTACGGCGGCGAAGCGGCGCCAGTCGGACACCAGCGTAACCGGGTAGCCCAGCCGGCGCAGGCCCATTGCGCAGGCGGCGCCAGCGGGGCCTGCGCCGAGGATCAGGATCGCTGTTTCAGGCATCCACGACACCTCGGCGCTCCGGGCCAATAAACGCTGCGTGGCGGCGCAACCGGTCCAGCGCCTGCTGGGCGTCCATCTGCGGCTGATCGCGCAGCATCGCGGCAATCCGCCCGGTCAACGCTGCACACGCCATGCTCGCACCTGCCGAACCCTGGCCGCCCATATGCCCGCCAAAGTCAGCCTGGGCGCTGTTCAACCACGACCATTGCCCGGCAGCGCAGCGGGCATCCCCGGTGATACGGATAACCCCCGGATAACTGGCCGGATACACCGGCATACCCTGGGCGGGGCTGGAGGCGCACAACAGCACCCCCGCCGACTGGGCCTCGGCGCAGGCCTGGCGCAGCACCGGCCGGTCCTGGTGCAGTCCGAGGCTGAGGTTGACCACACTGACCCCCTGCTCGACCAGCCACAGCAGCGCCGCAGCCACCTGTAGCGCACTGGTGCTGCCGTGCTGCTGAAACACCTGGGCCATCAGCACCGGCACCCGGCTCGCTTCACGGCGCAGCCGCGCCAGCACGGCAGTGCCGTGGCCCAATTGATCGGCTAACGCCTCTCCCTCGCGCAGCACGCCGTCGTCCAGCCAGAACCTGCGCGCGCCGAGCAAGCCTGCCGCCTGGTCGGGCGAACAGCCGCTGTCGATCACCCCGACCCGCAGCTCAGCGCCCATGGCCAGCCGTCTCCAGCGGCAACACCTGCAATTGCCCTTCATGCAAATGCAAACGCAACTGGGCATCGGCCAAGGTCGAGGCACGGTGGCTGATCAGAATCCGCGTCCGCCCGGCGAATAGCTGGTCGATGGCGGCGATCACCTCACGCTCGGTGGCTTCGTCCACCGCCGAGGTGGCTTCATCGAGCACCAGAATGGCCGGTTCCTGGAGCACTGCCCGGGCAATGGCGATGCGTTGCTTTTGCCCACCAGAAAGCTGTTGGCCACGCTCGCCCAGCAGGCCATCGAGGCCCAGCGGCAGGCTTTGCACCAGGCTGTCCAGCTGGGTCAACTGCACCACCTGTTCAAGTTGGGCGCGGCTGGCCTCGGGGGCGCTGTAAGCCAGGTTCTGCGCCAGGGTGCCGCGAAACAGCACGATGTCCTGGCTGACCACCGCGATACGGCGGCGCAGCGCGCCCAGGTCCAGTTCGCGCAGGTCAGCGCCATCGAGCAGAATGCGTCCGGCATCGGGGTCGTAGAAGCGTTGCAAGAGGTCGATCAGCGTTGACTTGCCGACCCCGGAGGCACCACTGATGGCCACCTTGAGCCCGCCTGGGATGACCACGTCGACCTCCCGCATTACCGCACCCTGGCGCCCGGCATGGGCGAACTGCACGCGTTCCAGGCGCAGCTCGCCCGGCCCTTGCGGCATCGGTCGCGGCACTGGCGCCTCGCGCACGGCCACCGGCTCCTGGCGCAGTTCCATCACCCGCCCCAGGCTCACCGCCATGCGCTGGATTGCCACGTACAGACCCAGCAGGCTCTGCACCGGCCCGACCGCCATGCCCATGTAAGTCGAAAACGCGATCAACGCCCCCAGTTGCCAGGTGCCCTGGATCACCCACCAGCCGCCGATCAGAAACGCACAGGCGCGACACCACGACGTCAGCGTGCCAGGCACAGCCTGGGTAAAGAACTCGGTGACCTGCACCTTGAGCAACTGGCCCATATACCCCTGGCCAAGCTGGTCCAGCCGCCCGGCCTCGCGGGCCTGTTGGCCTGAGGCCTGGATGAATTTCATTGCCGGCAAGGTTTCGACCAGAAACGACGAGACATCCGCCGAACGCTCACGCAGGCTGCGCACTTCACGCTCGACCTTGCGCCGCATCCAGCGCAGCCACAGCACCTCGATCGGGATCAACAACGCCAGCAGCAACGACAGCTGCCAAGACAGCATCAGCATCAGCGTGACCGCGCCGATCAGGCCAATCACGCTGGACACCGCCGAGAACAGCGAATCCACGGCAAAGCGCTGGATCTCGGCGACATCGCCGTCCAGCCGCGACAGGATATCGCCGGTACGTCGGCGGCCATAGAAGGTCGGCGACAACTGCTGCAGGTGCCGATAGAGGTCGTCGCGCAAGGCGAACAGGATGCGCCCCGACAGGCGCGTGTGCAGGTAGCGATTGACCCCGGCCAGCACGGTGCCGAGCAGGCCGGCGACGATCATGATCGCCGCCATGTGCCACAAGGTCTGGTAATCGCGCGCCAGCAGGCCTTCATCGATCAGGGTCTTGACCAGCCAGGGCTGGGCCAATGCCAACAGCGAGGCGCTCAGGGACAACCCTAGCAGCACGGCAATCGCCTTGCGCTGGGGGCGGACAAAGCCATACAGCCAGGCCAGTGCCTGGCGCATCAGCAGCGGATCGCCGGTTTCGATCAGCCTGGAAAATAACCCGCCCATGGCTTAACCGCGCAGCTGTTTGAGTTTGCGATAGAGCGTCGCACGGCTGATGCCCAAGGCTTGGGCCGCGGCCGAAACATTGCCCTGGTGACGCGCCAGGGCGCCGCGGATCAGCTCAAGCTCGTTCTCGCGCAGGCTGCCAGAAGGCGCCGCACCGCTGGCCAACTCGTCCAGCAGGCAATCGGTCAGATGCTCAAGGCCCAGCAGCTGCTCGCCGTCCTCGCGCATGGCCAAGGCGGTGCGCAAGACCATCTCCAGTTGGCGGATGTTGCCCGGCCAGTCGAAGCCATCGAGTAGTTCGGCCAGGGCCGGGTCGAGCGCCACGCCCTTGGCGCCGAACTTGTCCAGCAGGCCCTCGATGATGCCAGCCAGGTCATCACGCTCACGCAACGCTGGCAAGCGCAGGGATACCCCGTTGACCCGGTAGTACAGGTCTTCACGGAACTGCTGCTCGGCCAGCAAATGCTTGAGGTCGCGGTGAGTGGCGCAGATCAGCGCGACATCGATGTCCTGCTCCTCCCCTGCGCCCAGCGGCGCTACCCGGCGCTCTTGCAGCACCCGCAGCAGGCGCGCTTGCAAGGCCAGCGGCATGTCGCCAATCTCATCGAGGAACAGCGTACCGCCGTGGGCCTGCATCAGCCGGCCGGTCATGCCGCCACGGCGTGAGCCGGTAAAGGCGCCTTCGCGGTAGCCGAACAATTCGGACTCGATCAAGCCCTCAGGGATCGCCGCGCAGTTGACCGCCACGAACGGCTTGTCGGCGCGTGGGCTGGCTTGATGCAAGGCACGGGCGACCACCTCCTTACCGGTACCGGTCTCGCCCAGCAGCAGCACCGGCAGCCCATTGACCAGGCCCTGGCGGGCCATGCGCAGGTTGCGCGCCAGGCGCGGATCGCCACCGGCCAGGCTGTCCAGCGCGGGGGATTTACTCAAAGGGGCAGGCTTGCTCGCCGGCACGCTGCCATTGAGGTTGTTGTGCCGCGGCAGCTGCAAGGCACGGAAGAAGAACTCGCCCTTGGCGGTCTGCACACTGCTTACGCCGTTTTGCCACAACCGGGCGATAAACGCGGGCGAACGTTCGCCGAGTAGATCGCTGCAGCGTCGACCGATCAGGGCCTGGCGCGCCACCTGCAGCAGCTGACAGGCATTGTCGTTGGCCGCCAGCACTTCACCCTCCAGGCTCAAGGCCAACAGCCCCTGCCAGGCACTGGTCAGGTACTGCGCGCGGCTATGAAATGCCAGCACCAGTTGTTCAGGATGGCACAGGCCGAACAGCCGGCTTTCGATGTTGCCCGCGGCGAGCATCAAGGTGCAGAGGCTGTCCTGGGGCTGGCTCATCAGCCCTTCGCGGGTGACATCGAGCACGCCGATCACCTCGCCACGCGGGTCGCGCAGTGGCACCGAAGTACAGGAGAACGGGCTGAGCCGGTCGAGGTAATGTTCGCCGCAATTGATCAGGGTTGGCCGGCCTTCTACTACGGCCGTGCCGATGGCATTGGTGCCGCGCAGGGCTTCGCTCCAGCAACTGCCAGGGTGCAGGTCGCGCAGGCCCTCGCGGTTGAGCACATGTTTCTGGCCTTCGATGGCCAGGACGTTGGCCTGGGCATCGCCGAGGATGACGATACCGCTCTTGCCCTGGCGTTCGACCAGGTAGTCCAGTTCAGGGGTGACCGCGTCGATCAGCAGCCGGTTGTGTTCGAGCAGTGCGCGCAGGTCGAGGCTTTGCTGCATGCCCAGGCCGACCTGTTCGCCTTGCAGGCAGTCCAGGCCATGACCCAGGCTGCGGCGCCAGGAGGCATCGATTTCGTCACGCAGCATCCCGGACGGCAGTTCGCCTTCGCTGGCCAGTCTGAGACGGGCCTGACGGGATTCGTGCAAAGGATCTTGGGCGTTTGTTATAGGTAATTGTCGCGCCATTGTTTTACTCCAGCGGTGCCCCAGCCACGCTGAGACATCGGGCCACGGAATTTCCTGCAGTGTGCGTCAGAATCAACCAAGCGTCATCAAGGTAGGCCTGAGGGTGGCATAAGGTTACGTATACGTAAAGGCAGGCAATTGTACGTCGTCCACTTGGCGGATTGACCCGCGAAAAGGCCCCGGAGGATAGATAGCCAATCCCTCCACCCATTTCCCCAATGCTGGGGACCACCGCCCACCCAGCGCACACCCAAAGCGCCTTGCCCTTCAGGGCTACAAGCCTTGCCCCACAAGGGCTGCACACCTATCACCAAAAACTGGCATGGCTGTTGCCCATACCCCCTCAGACGCCCCAACCCCTTGGGCCCGTTTGCAGGAGGGATTGACTCATGCACCGACCGATACCCCACCCGCTGGCAGTGGCGATCCTCGCCGGCATGCTCCAGCTTCCGGCCCAAGCTGCACTCTATGCAGTCGACCCCGGGCCTTATCATCCCGAAACCGGCGGATTCGCCTCGTGGTACCAGGACAGCCACGGGCGCACGCTCGACTTGTGCCTGTCCAAGGCGGTCAGCTCGCGGGTAGCAGGCGCCCCCGGCGCACCGTCGTACATGTGTACGCTGCTGCCGACCCCCGGGGTGTTCGACGACACCCAGCCAATCGTGTTTCCCAGCAACTTCCCCGACGAGACCTTCTGGTTCACCGCCGATGCGGCCATCGTCGATGCTGCCCGTGGCATCGACCTGAGCTTCGGCACGGCAATCGAGGCGGCGTTCGCTGCCGAAGAACCGGTCGAAGGCGACCAGGTCAGCTTCGCCCGGGTGCGGATCCGCGTCGATGTACCGGTGGCCGGCACCTACATCATCACCCACCCCTATGGTGTCGACGTATTCGACGTGCCTGCTGCCGGCCAGCGCGCGATCAACATGACTCGCGACATCGGCATTGCCGGCGCCGGCGACTTCAGCGGCGCACTCAAGGGCGACGTCGGGCCGTTCCTGCGCAGTGTCAACGGCCCCTACACCGAGACCAACCCGCTGACCGGCGCCAGCGAACGCTACATTGGCGATCCGAACCTGGAAGAAGCCGTGACCGGCAGCCCGTTCAACACCAACTTCGTGCGCATCGAAGGCCCCAATGGCATCGACCTGCGCACCGAGCTGTTCTCGATCTCCGGCAAACTGTCCACGGTCGAGCGCCCCACCCCGCTGATTCCTTTGCGCAGCACCTACTCGCGGCACACCGACAATGGCGACCTGCGCGCGCAGCAGGACGTGTTCGTCATGGCCCCACCGCCACCGGCCACGGTCAGCCTGACCAGCCAAAGCCCGAGCCAATCGCTGACCGAGGCCAATGGCACCGGCACTTGGTACGCGCAGTCGGCCCTCAACCCGACCCTGCCCACCACCTTGGTAGTCAATGCCGACAACAGCGTGGCCATCGCCAGCAGCACGCCAACCAACGCCAACCTGGCACTGACTGACCTGGTGACCATCAGCCGCGCGGAATACAGCCTGGCCAGCGGCCAGCTGACCCTGGTCGCCAGCAGCAGCGATGAAACCTCGCCGCCGGCGATGACCGCCAGCACCCTCGATGGCGCGCTGATCGGCAGCCTCGCCGGCAATGGTGCAGTGAAAACATTGACCACCGGGCTCTCGCCGATCCCGCCGGCCTCGGTCACGGTGACCAGCGCCCATGGCGGCAGCGACAGCGAAGACGTGGTGCTGGTGCCATGAACAGACAACGGCCGTACCTCCAAGGAGGCATCATGAACACATGGTCACGCCGCACGCTGTACGCAGCCGGGCTCTCCTTTACCCTGAGCAGCGTTGCCTGGGCCGCGCTCAGCGAAGTCGATCCTGGTCCTTATACCTTGGCCACCGGGCGCTACCCGATGTGGTACAAGGACGCCAACGACCTGGCCCTTGAGCTGTGCCAGTCGCGCGCTACCAGCTCGCGGGCACCCGGTGCGCCTGGCGCACCTGCCTACATGTGCACCCTGCTGCCAGAGCCAGGCATCTATGACGATGCCCTGCCACTGGTATTCCCGGATAACTGGCCGCCAGAAATGTTCTGGTTCCTGGCCGAGACCTCGATACCGCAAGTGGGTAATAGCGGCTACGAGCTGGAAGTCTATGTGGCCGGTATCGAGGCGGCATTCGCCTCGGAGAACCCGGTCGATGGCGACCAGCAGAGCTTCGCCCGCGTCCGCATCCGCGCCTCGGTACCCACTGCCGGCACCTACACCATCACCCACCCCTACGGGGTCGAGAGGGTCACGGTCGCGGCAGGTGGACGGCGTGCGATCAACATCACCCGCGACATCGGCATCGGCGCCCCAGGCAACTTTACCGGTGCACTCAACGGCAACATCGGGCCGTTCCTGCAGCGCGCCGCCGGCCTGGTGACCGAGGTCAACCCGGACACCAGCGCCATCGAGACCTTCATCGGCGATCCCAACCTCAACGAGGCGGTGGTCGGCAGCCCGTTCAATACCAACTTCGTGCGCATCGAAGGCCCTCCTGGACAGATCGAAACCAACCTCTTCAGCGTCTCCGGCAAGGTGCTCGACCCGCGTGAGCAAACCCCGGCGCAGCTGCAACGCGCCACCTACCAGCGCAACGGCGCCGGTACCCGCGTCGAGGTCTTCGCCAAGGCGCCGAACAGCGCCAGCCTGTGCCTGCGCAATAGCCTGGCACTGGTGGGCTCACCGCCGTCGCCGTGTGAATTCAACATGTTGGCCGACAACAACGGGCTGTTCTTCAACCAGCAATTGACCCAGGCCGCACCGCCGCCAGTGGTGGTGGTCACCGCCAGCAGCGCGACCGGCGCCACCCGCCCGACCTCGCTGTCGAGCAAACTCACCGACGTGGTCAAGGTGCGCACCGCACGCTACGACTGGGCCAACAAACGCCTGCTGATCGAGGCCAGCTCCAGCGATGAAGTGCAGGTGCCTGACCTGGTCGCCCAAGGCTACGGGCGCATGTCCAAATCCGGCACGCTGCAAAGCCTGACGGTCAATGGCCTGACCCAACCTCCAGCATCGGTCACCGTCAAGTCCGCCCACGGCGGCAGCGATGTCGAGCCGGTGATCGTGGTCGGCAGCGCGCCGGTCGAAGCCGAGAACCAACCACCGCTGGCCCAGGCCGACAGTGGCAGTACCAGTGTCGGCGTGCCGCTGACCCTGAACCTGCTGGCCAACGACAGCGACCCAGACCTCAACGTGCCCCTGGCGATCACCGATCTGACCCAACCTGGCACCGGCCTGGGCTCAGTGGTGCTCAACGGCACGACCGCGATCACCTACACCCCACCGCCCGGCGCCGCCTCGCCGCTGGTGGCCACCTTCAGCTACCGCGCCCAGGACAGCAAAGGCCTGAAATCGGAGCTGACCACGGTGACCATCAACGTCGCGCCCAACCAGCCACCCACTGCGGTTGCCGAAACCGTTACTACCCTGGGCGTACCGCTGACCATCAACGTGTTGACCAACGACACCGACCTGGAAGGCAACCTGCCATTGACCGTCGCCAGCGTCGGCCAACCAGCGCCTGGTCGGGGCACCGTGACCACCGATGGCACGACGGTCACCTATACCCCGCCAACCACCGTCACCACGGCCTTCACCACGACCTTCACCTACGTGGTGCGTGACGCGGTAGGGGCGTTGTCCAGCCCAGGCACGGTCACGGTACAGGTGTCGCCACGCCCAGTCGCAGAGAACTTCGCGGTAACCGCCGCCACAGTCTCGGCGCGCTCCAACAACCGTTACAACTGGGACATCAGCGGCACCTCGTCGGTGACCACCGGCAACACCATCACCGTGCAGGTGACCACGCCGAGTGGCCTGGTGACCCTGGGCACCACCACGGTACCGGTGACCGGTCGCTGGCGCCTGGCGGTGAGCAACAGCACCACGGTGATCCCAACGGCCACGCCATCGGCCACCGTGCGCAGTAGCCAAGGCACCACCCGCACCGTGCCAGTGGTCGTGCAGTAACAGCTGCCAAGGAGAACGCCATGAACCGTCTGTACCCGCTGCTGCTGTGCCTGGCCTTGAGTGGCCAGGCTGCCTGGGCCGACGACCTGATGGACAACGCCGACCTTGCCACCGGCAACGACCTTGGCGAACCGCTGATCGTGCGCCTGCTACCGGCAGGTTCGGGCCAGGCAGCAATCATCGAGCAGCAAGGCACGGGCAACCGCGCCGCCCTCGACCAGAACGGTCAGGCCCTGCTGGGCCGGATCGTCCAGGCCGGGGGCGCGCAGGAGGCGTACATCCTGCAAGACGGCAACGACCTGATGGCCTCGATCAGCCAGCAGGGTTACGGCAACTCCGCCTCGATCCGCCAGAGCGGCAACAGCAACAGTGCTGCGATCGAGCAGATCGGCAACAACAACAGCGCCAGCATCGAGCAGGCCGGCACGGGGCTGACCAGCGCCGTGACCCAAGCCGGCAATGGCCAACACGTACAGATCACCCAATATCGATAGACCTGGAGGCACCACCATGTTCAAGCTCGCACCTTTAAGCGCCGCGATAGTCCTGACCCTGGCCGGCCAGGTCATGGCCGACGACAGCACCTCGACGCAAAACCAGCTCGGCGCCGACAACAGCGCTGAAGTCAAGCAGACCCAGTCGTCGTTCGCCTCGGCAACCCAGAACCAGACTGGCCAAGGCCACTACCACGTAGCCGTGCAGGACAACAGCACCAGCCACATCAACCAGAGCGCCACCGGCTCGAAGAACGCCGGCTACGGCGAGCAACTGTTCGAGCAAGGCAGCCAGATCACCCAGCAATCGGGCGGCAGCCTCAACGACAGTTTGTCCAGTCAGTCTGTAGGTGAAAGCAACCAGTCCTTGCAGACCCAACAAGGCAGTGCCAACAAATCGATCGTGTTCCAGGACACCCAAGTGGGCAGCCACGCCACCACCATGCAGTGGGGCGACCGTAACGAGGCGGTGGTAGAGCAAATGTTCGGTGGCACCAACAACAGTGCACTGATCATGCAAGGCGGTACCGACAACTTTGCCGCCGCAGAGCACCTCTATCATCAGGACGGTAATATCCAGATCTTCCAAGAGGGCAAGGGCAACTGGGCCTACGGCGACCAGCGTGATGGTTTTGCCGGGGTCATCGGCATCAACCAGCATGGCGACGGCAACTCGGTGGAGGTCTGGCAAGGCAATCAGACCGACAGCCAGGCCAGCGTCAACCAGAGCGGCGAGCGCAACGAAGGCTACATCGACCAGAGCTTCGGCGAAGCCAACCTGGCCAGCCTGAGCCAGAGCGGCACCGCCAACGCCAGCTGGTCCGATCAGTTCGAGACCAACAACTCGGTCACCAGTATTTCGCAGAACGGCAACAACAACCTGCATTTCACCTACCAGACCGGCGACAACCACAACCTGAGCATCACCACCACCGGCAATGGCAACAAGATCATGGCCAGCAACTGGAAGGGTGACAAAGCCGGGGGCCAGTTTGGTACGGCGCAACGCGCCGAAATCAACCAGAACGGCTCGCTCAACAGCGTCAACCTGACCCAGGACGGCGCCAACCAGCTCGCCCGCCTCAACCAGAAAGGCGTGGGCAACGAGATGCAAACCAATCAGGTCGACAGCAACAACGAGCTGTACTTCGAACAGAACGGCACCGACAACCTGCTGATCGCCGACCAGCGCGGAACCGACAACTACGCCACCGGCCTTTCCGCTGGCACCGGTAATACCATCACCCTGGAGCAATCGGGCTACAGCAACCAGAGCTATACCAACCAGCTGTATGGCAGCGGCAACGAGGCCACCCTCAAACAGACCGACAGCTTCAACGTCGCCTACGTGACCCAAGGCGGCAATGCCAACCAGGCATTCGTCGACCAGAGCGGCGCCAACCAGAGCGCCACCATCACCCAATTCGGCAACGCCAACCTGGCGACCGTCAACCAGCAGTAATCGCTCCCCCCTTGGACCGCGGCGCTCACTCCCTGGCGTCGCGGTTCCTTTTTATCGCTTCTGGCGCTGTGGTGATTGGCCGACCGCGATACAATGCGCCTACTTCCACCCGAAGCCACCGGCATGATTCAGTCCGACCTCGACCTATTCGGCCCGCAGCCGCAGCGCCTGGCCAGTCACACCGTGCTGTTGCCAGGCTTCGCCCTGGGCGACGTCGAGGCGCTGCTCGATGCCCTGCGCCCGGTGCTGCGCGCCGCACCGTTTCGCCACATGCACACACCGGGTGGCTTGCGCATGGCGGTGGGCCTGAGCAACTGTGGCAGCTTGGGTTGGGTCAGTGATCAGCGCGGCTATCGCTACAGCCCAATAGACCCTGTCAGCGGCAAAGCCTGGCCCGCCCTGCCCCAGGTTTTGTTGGCGCTGGCAGCCCGGGCCGCCAGTGAAGCAGGGTTCGACGGCTTCGTGCCCGACGCGTGCTTGGTCAACCACTATTTGCCCGGGACGCGTTTGAGCCTGCACCAGGACCGAGACGAGCACGACTTCGGTCAGCCCATCGTGTCAGTCAGCCTGGGCTTGCCGGCGGTATTTCTGTTTGGCGGGCTACAGCGCGCCGATCGAACCCAGCGCATTGCCCTGAACCATGGCGATGTGTTGGTCTGGGGTGGCGAGGATCGATTGCGCTTTCATGGTGTATTGCCCATCAAGCCCGGCGTGCATGAACGCCTGGGTGAGCGGCGGATCAACCTGACTTTGCGTAAGGCGGGGTGATATCGCTGCTCACTTAAGACCGGCGTCGTCTGTTGTGGGGCCGCTGTGCGGCCCGAATGGCAAGTGATCCTGCGATAAGCTCAGCAACTGCAACCTCGATCAGCTACCTTCAACCACCTTGTTCAACGCCGCGCCATCGATACTCAACGTCGCGCTGTCGAACATGCCCTCGACATAGGCCTTGGCCAACTGCTCCTGACGCTGGGCACGCAACACCTCGCGCAAACGCGGGGCAACTTCTTCCAACGTTGCCGTGCGCGCCGGCTCCTGGCTGACCAGCTTGATGATGTGATAGCCCGCAGCACTTTGCACCGGCTCGCTGACACTACCCTGCTTGAGTTTGGGCACCACCCCGCGCACCTCCGGTAACAACCCCGCTAAAGGCTGCAACCCGGTATCGCCGCCTTGCGCCGCGGTGCCTTCATCCTGCGAGTGCTCACGCGCCAGTGCGGCAAAGTCAGCGTCGCTGGCTTGCGCCTGCTTGGCCAGTGCCTGGGCCTGCTTGCGTACTGCCTCGTCATCCTTGGGGTTCTCCACCCGCAGGAAGATCTGGCTCAGGCGATAACGCACAGGTAATTGCAAGCCCGCCTTGCCATTGTCGTAGGCCTGCTGCAACTGCGCGTCACTGGGGTAATCGTCGGGCACCTTGCTCACCGAGCTCAGGTAGTCGCGCAAGACGATTTGCTCGGTCGCCGCGCGGGTCTGTGTCAAGATCTCAGGCCGTTGCGGCCAGCCCTGGGTTTGTGCCTGCTGGAACAGCGCCTTCTCCGCCAGGCGTGCACGAATCCAGGCTTCCAATGCTGGCCGATCGTTGCGCAACTGATTGCGCGCATCCTCAGGCAACAGCGCCAGCAGTGCCTTGAGTTCATCACTGCCCACGTGTTGATCGCCCAGCCGCGCCAAGGTCGGCCCGCTGTCGGCAGCCGGCGCAGTACGCGCCGCTGCCACTGGCTCATCCCCCGGGCGTAGCGCCAAGGTCACTGCCACAGCGATCACGGCCAGCGCCCCGGCGCCGGCCCACAGGGTACGCGCGCTCAAGAGGCGCGCGCCGTTGCAGTGGCTGCCTCGCTTGGCGCCTGGTCGGCCAGGTTGCGGCTGTAGTCACGCAGGTAGACGATGAACTCTTGCAGCAGGCGATCCCACAGCAGCAGGCTGCCCAGCAGGTGTTTCTCGCTGACCCCGTCGGCGACCACCACATCCATCTCCATTACCAGGAACTCGCCCTGCACCGACAACCGGGCAAACCGGCGGCTGGCGTTCCAGCGCTCGGCCAGGCCCGCGGGCAGCTCACCCTGGATACGCAAGGCGCAGCTGAAGGTGAAATCGAGGAACTCGCCCTCCTTGTTCGGCGCACGATTACCAAACCGCACGGCATAGCCCACGCCCTGGCTGGCACTGAGCAACTGCACCACCGCGTTCTGCTCGCTGCGGTTGACCCGGCAACCGGCATCTTGCAGCAACTGGGTGAGGGAGTCGGCGCTTACGGTTTCGATCAGGGTGACTTCGGTCATGTGTCGTCTTCCTTGTGATGAGGCAATGCACAGCTCAGAAATTGCCCGCTACCTGGGCAATGCGCTCTAGCGTAGCTGTTGCGCCCAGCACCGGCCTTACTACCTTGGGAATAATCCCTTGCTGATCGACAACGGTTTCTCTATCGACCAGGCCGGCCTCATCACGGGGCAAAGCCGAACACCGACTGGCGTGGGAGCGGGCTTGCCCCGCGATGAGGCCAGCCCGCTTGGAGTAAAGGCTTTGCGTCGCAGCGCCTGGTCGCTGCGTGCAATATTCTTCAATACGCCCAAGCGATGACGCTTGAGACTAAGGCTTTCGCCACCGGAGCCAACCTAGTCCATGGAGCAATTTCTGATTGTCGCCGCCGCCCACTTTCTCGCCCTGCTCTCACCCGGCCCGGACTTCTTCCTGGTCGCGCGCACCTCGGCCAGCGCTGGCTGGCGGGTGGCCAGCGGTGCTTGCCTGGGCATCGCGCTGGCCAATGGCGTGTTCATCGGCGCCGCCTTCGCTGGGGTAGCGATACTGCGCGAAGGCAGTGCGCTGTTCATGGCCCTGCAGTTGGCTGGCTGCGCCTATCTGTTGTACATCGGCAGATTGTTCCTGCGCCATGCCGGGCAGAACGCCCTGGATAACCTTCAAGCCAGCGCAGCGCGGGCGACCCAGGGCTGGTTGGCAAGCCTGGCAATGGGCTTTGCCTCGGGCATTCTCAACCCGAAGAACGCGCTGTTCTACGCAAGCCTGGCGAGCATGCTGGCCAGCAGCAGCGCAGGCTGGAGAATCGCCTACGCCTGCTGGATGTTCGCCATTGTCTTGCTGTGGGACCTGCTGGTAGCAGTGAGCATCGGCAATCGCCGGGTACTGCGCCGCTTCAGTCGCGCCCTGCCCTGGCTCGAGCGCGCCTCGGGGATCATGCTGATCCTGCTGGCCAGCGCCGTACTCATTCACCTGGCGCTGGGCTGAGCAACACCAGCCGGTGCATGTCCAGCAGGCTGAAGTGGCCGCTGCTCCAGCCCCCGGTGTCCAGATGCCAGACATTGCCCAACTGTTTGACCTGCAGCACCGGGGTGTGGCCGACCAGCAGCGCTGCCAGGCCTTGCACGCGCTGCGTGTCGCCCTCCTTGAGCCGACGTCGCGACCATTGGCAGACTTCGCGCACCTGCGGGTCATCCTCGGCCTGAAGCCGCCTACGCAGGGTCGGCCAGTCGGCGAACGGGCTGTCGGCATGCAGCAGGCCGATCAAGCCCGCCTCGGTCGGTACCTCCAGGGCCAGCGGCAGGTTGGCGAACACCTCGACAAAGCGCAGCTGCTCGCTGCTGGGCAGATCGAGAAACCAGCCACCGCCGGCAGCGCGGTACATGTCCAGATCCAAGCGCCCACCGCGCAGATAGGTAACGGCCAAGGCTTCGTGGTTGCCCTGCACCGGATGAAACCAGGGCTGGGCTAACCAGTGCAGCGCCTGTTCACTGTGCGGCCCGCGATCGACCAGGTCGCCGACACTGAACAGGCGGTCGACTAGCGGGTCGAAACCGACCGCATCCAGGCATCGCTGCAAGCGCGCGAAGTGCCCGTGGATATCCCCCACAGCCAGGTCGCGCCCTTTGCGATTGGCTGCTAGCCGGCGAAAAAGCGTCATGACATGGTTCCTCTGCTACTGCGCCAACGCCAGGCGTAGAATGAAAGTACACCCAGTCAGCAAAACCGGAGGTGCATCATGCGTTCTGTACTCGCCTGTGCCGTACTGATGGTGCTGGCATTCGACAGCATGGCACAAGGCACCCCGACCGCGCAGGTCGAGGTGCGTTTCGATCACCCGGAAAAATTCCGCGATGCCAGCCTCAACAGCCAAGGCTACGAGCGTGGCGCCGATGAGCAGGTGATGAAGGCGCTCAGCGCTCATCTGCAACAACTCGGTCAACGCTACCTGCAACCCGGTCAGCAGCTGCGCATCGACATCCGCGACATCGACCTGGCGGGTCGCTACGAGCCATGGAACAGCTACGCCTACGATGTGCGCTTCATGCGCGAGATCACTTGGCCGACCATCGAGCTGAACTACACCTTGAGCCAACCGGGAAAACCCGATCAGCAGGCCCAAGAGCGAGTCAGCGACAAGATGTACTTGAGTCGTCCGGGCCGCCAGGTCAGCAGCAGCGACCGCTTGTTTGCTGAAAAAGCCATGCTCGATGACTGGTTCCGCCAGCGCTTTGCGCCCAAGCCGACCTCTTGAGTGACTAGCAATTGGCTCATGTTGATCTTCTTTGCGTGGAATTGACCTGCTTGCACTGGTGTGTAGGCTGTGGGCGATAGTATCCTCGGCGCTCAGCCGTCGCCAGGATGGATCCAAAATGAAGCTGTGCGCTGTCCAACTTGCCTCTGATAAGGGCGACCTGCAAGCTAATCTCCTACGCCATGTCCATTGCGTCGAGCAGGCCGTGCGCCATGGCGCGCAGGTGGTGGTGTTTCCTGAACTGTCCCTGAGCGGCTATGAGCCGAGCCTGGCCCGCGAGCTGGCCCAGCCGCTGGACACGACGCTAGTCGACCCCTTGCAGGTGGTGAGCGACCGCCACGGGGTGGTCATCGCGTTCGGGCTACCGCTGGCGACAGCGGCGGGCGTGCAAATCGCTATGGCTGTAGTGCGCCCTGGTCAACCTCGCCTGGGGTATGCCAAGCAACGCTTGCATGCCGATGAGCTGCCGTTCTTCGTCGCAGGCGATCAACCACTGCTGATTGCTGTTGACGACCTTCGGCTGGCGCCGGCGATCTGTTATGAATCGATGTTCTTCGAGCACGCACAGCAGGTGTGTCAACTTGGCGCCGAGCTTTACCTGGTCAGCGTGGCCAAGACTGCCAAAGGCATAAAGGAAGGCTACCAACACTACCCCGAAGTCGCCCGGCGTTTCGCCATGCCGGTAGTGCTGGCCAACTGCATAGGCCCTGCCGATACCTTTGTCGGCGCGGGCGGATCGGCTGCCTGGGATGCACAAGGCAACCTGCTGGCCACCCTGGATGACGTGTCGCCAGGACTGATCGTGCTCGACACCCTCACGGGCAAGGCCCAGGCCGTGCCATTGGCCGAGTTGGGGGCATGAGATACCTGTTGCTGATCGTGGCCAGCTACACCTGCAGCTACTGGCTGGTGGGCCTGCTGATTCGCGGCCAACTTGCCGATATTGCCCAAGGGCTGCGCCATCGGCCGGATGCGCCAACGCCTGGCCAATACTTGCGCGAAGTCGAGCAGCATGCCCGGCGCGCCCATCGCCAATACAGCCTGATGGCTGGTAGCGCCCTGGCACTGGTGATTTGCCTGTTGGCCTATTGGCTTAGTTGAGGGCTTGGCCGTGCCGCGCGCTGGCGGATCAGAAATCCAGCGCCAGGCTTTGCCTCCCCTCCAGGGCCAGCAGCAGTTGCTTGGCCGGCAGGCCACCGGCAAAGCCAGTCAGGCTGCCTGAGGCGCCGATCACCCGATGGCAAGGGGCGATGATCGAAATAGGGTTACGGCCATTGGCCGCGCCGACCGCACGGACAGCACTGGGGTTGCCGATCTGTCGGGCGATCTCGCTGTAGCTGCGGGTTTCGCCGAACGGAATGGTCAGCAGCGCCGCCCACACCTGGCGCTGGAATTCGGTGCCGACAAAGTCCAAATCCAGCTCGAAGCGCTGCCGCTGCCCGGCAAAATACTCACCCAGCTGACATGCAGTCTCTCGCAACAGCGGATGCTCGTCATCACGCTGCAGCTCGCCCAGACGCACGCGATTCTCCCGCTCCGCCTGCCATAACACCGCAGCCAGTCGATTACCCCGCGCAACCAGGGTCAAGGTGCCCACGGGCGATTGCATGAGGGTGAATGCGCAAGACATAGCCAATACCTGGGTAACAAGGTGTTCAGCGAACTTTACCCGCAAATGCCTGCAACGGCACCTGGGCAGCTGAGCAGCGCTCAGGTTTCAGCACGCGAATCTCGCTTGCGCCGCTCAAGCCCCAACGCGATACCCACCAGCGCGATCGCCAGGGTGTAGGCAAAAAGCCCCAGGTTAACCCCCAGGATCATCTTCTCTGAGCCGTCCGAGAGCACCATCGAGCCGCCGTAGCCATCACGCAACCAGTACGCCATCAAGAAGCCGCCGGTGACGAAGGCGGTCAGCAGGCTGGCCAGGCGCAGATTGTCCTTGACCCAGACCAGCCAGACGCTGAACACCCCAAGCGCGGTATTGGTGAACAATTGCCAGGTCTCGTGCAGGCGTGCATGCGGCGCCCACGCCTGATTGAAGACATGGCTGTCATTGACCTCGAGAATCGGCACGATGACGGCGTAGAAGACTATGCCAACGGTCACCAAGAGCTTCGCAACCACCCCACCACCTCCATGTTCGTGACTTGGGCGTTTCCTGCCCTGGCCTGCACTGTAGCTGCTAGCTGCCAGCACAGCCACCTGGCGAGGTGGCTAGGCGTATGCGCGATCAATCCTCTTCAGTCAATTCACACACGCCATTGGCGCCACCTTTACCGGTGTAGGAGACGCTCGGCGAGCCATCGGGGCTGACGGTCAGGGAAATAGTCACACCACTGCCCTTGGCCTCGAAATAGTTGTCGTTGAACGTCTTCAGCTTGGCCTCCTTGCCATTGATGTAGATCGGCCCGCCTTCATCGGCGTGCACTTCGATGTCGCCAGGGCATGTGGCGTTGACCAGTGGAATCTGCGCCTGGGCCAGCCCGGCTAGGCAAGCCAGCAGTGCCCCTAACAGAACCTGCCTCATACAACCTCCTGATTCGCTCCAGTGCCGACGTTTCAGCAATAGCCCACCTAAGGACAACGCGCCAATCCCAGCCACAGATAGCAACCAAGCCGATCAGCGCGATGACGCTGCGACTGAGCTCGGCCCTAGGCACTGTTGCATAAAAAAGCCCCGGCACTTGCCAGGGCTGAAAAACGACCAGGCCCGACTCGATAGCCGGGCTGCGAAGGTTTAGTTGGACGGCTGGCGACTGTGGTGCCAATAGAGGTACAGCAGTCCAAGCGGGGCGATAAAGATCGCCAGGAACCAGCACACGAACATCGTGAAGAACTTGGCAGCCAGCATGAACAACGCGTTCACGAAGAATACGTTGCGCCCCATGATGAAACCCACCGCGCTCTCGTACACGAACCTTGAGTAGGGATAGAGCAATGTGCTCACCACGGAAATGGCCACGGTGGCGAAGTCAATCCCGAGGGGAGCACGTGACTTCATGTAAATGAAAAAGGCCGCGAAGAGTGCGCCGAAAAACAATTGACGAGCGTAATAGCTAGGCGTCAGACCGCCAAAGGACATAGCAAGAACGTTGCGCATAAGATCCGTCTCAAGGTTTCAAAGGGCCGGTATTTTAGCAGCCTGGCCGCCTCAGTAAAGTCTTGATACAGACAGGCTGGGTAGACGAAGGAGAGCGACAAAGAGATAAGTGGAGAACGGCTGCTGACCGCCGTTCACCAAGACCGAGCAGGTGCGTACGTGTGGCAACAGCGTTAGCCCGCCGCCGATGGCAGCACTGGCGCGAGCCAATGATCCATGGCCGACGGTATCGGAACTCGCGAGTGTTGCCTAGGAATCTCGGCGCTTGCCAACGACGACCGCGCCGCGGGTGATCGAGAATCCGACATCCCCTACGTAATTGCCGGTCGTTTGTGTGCATGACTCGGACTGCCCCATCGCAATCGGTACCACGTTGATAACGTCGTAGCCGGCGTGATCAAAGTCTTCGTACATTTTTTGTAAGTGCGCCGCGTACTCATCAAAATCCACGACCTTCTGATTGTGAACAACTTCGACCTTGTTCCCGAAGAGCCCGGCTGGCTTGGTTCCTGATTCCAGTGATGCGTAGAACCAGCGCGTGACAAACTTTCCTGACATAGAACCTCCTGTAAGCGGAACCCAACGATATCAAATGAGTGGCGCCAATCAATCGCCACGATTCGATAGGCTACCCTTCGTCGCATGGCGTCCAAGTCGGCCCACCCGACTAGTCGCTTCGTGTTCCAACCTGGCAAAGGTGGGCTGTGGATCAACGAGCCAAGTGTTACAATCCGCCACTTCAAATCGGCGCTGAAGGCGCTGAACATCCGTGAACGCCGTCAGTACGACACCCGCCACACCTACGCAACCATGTGCCTGATGCCTGGGATGAACCCCGCGTTCATCGCGAGCCAGCTTGGCCACAGCGTCGAGATGTTGCTCTCTACCTACGCGAAATGGATCAGCTCCTCCTCGGACTGGAGGGAGCTGGAGAAGCTGCCGCCCCGCGTCGTATTGGCCCAAAATTGGCCCAAGACTGACGACAGGGCCTAAATACACCTCTGGAATCCCCGCAGGACAAGCACTTGATTTCTACCGCTAACATCACCATGCAATTCGGCGCCAAGCCGCTGTTCGAGAACGTCTCGGTCAAATTCAACAACGGCAACCGCTACGGCCTGATCGGCGCCAACGGTTGCGGCAAGTCGACCTTCATGAAGATCCTCGGCGGCGATCTGGAGCCGTCTGGCGGCCAGGTGATGCTTGAGCCGAACACCCGCCTGGGTAAGCTGCGCCAGGACCAGTTCGCCTACGAAGACTTCACTGTGATCGACACCGTGATCATGGGCCATGAGCAGCTGTTCAAGGTCAAGGCCGAGCGTGATCGTATCTACTCGCTGCCTGAGATGAGCGAAGAAGACGGCATGGCCGTCGCTGAACTGGAAACCGAGTTCGCCGAAATGGACGGCTACACCGCCGACTCGCGCGCCGGCGAACTGCTGCTGGGCCTGGGTATTCCCCTGGAACAGCACTACGGCCCGATGAGCGAAGTCGCGCCGGGCTGGAAACTGCGCGTGCTGCTGGCCCAGGCGTTGTTCTCGGATCCGGACGTGCTGCTGCTCGACGAGCCGACCAACCACCTGGACATCAACACCATCCGCTGGCTGGAAACCATTCTCACGGCGCGTAACAGCACCATGATCATCATTTCCCACGACCGGCACTTCCTCAACAGCGTGTGCACCCACATGGCTGACCTGGACTACGGCGAGCTGCGCCTGTTCCCGGGCAACTATGACGAGTACATGACTGCTGCAACCCAGTCGCGCGAGCAACTTTTGGCCGACAACGCCAAGAAAAAGGCGCAAATCGCCGAGCTGCAGACCTTCGTCAGCCGTTTCTCGGCCAACGCCTCCAAGGCCAAGCAGGCCACCTCGCGGGCCAAGCAGATCGACAAGATCCAGCTGGCCGAGGTCAAGCCATCGAGCCGGGTCAGCCCGTTCATCCGCTTCGAGCAGAACAAGAAGCTGCACCGTCAGGCGGTGACCATCGAGAAGATGGCCAAGGCATTCGACGACAAAGTGCTGTTCAAGGACTTCAGCTTCACCGTCGAAGCCGGTGAGCGCGTCGCCATCATCGGCCCTAACGGTATCGGCAAGACCACCCTGCTGCGCACCATGGTCGGTGAAGTGCAGCCAGACGCGGGTGCGGTCAAGTGGACCGATAGCGCCGAAGTGGGCTACTACGCCCAGGACCACGCCCACGACTTCGAAGATGACGTCAACCTGTTCGAGTGGATGGGCCAGTGGACCCAGGGCGAGCAGATGATCCGTGGCACCTTGGGCCGGATGCTGTTCTCCAATGACGAGATCCTCAAGTCGGTCAAGGTGATTTCCGGTGGTGAGCAAGGCCGGATGCTGTTCGGCAAGCTGATCCTGCAAAAGCCGAACGTACTGGTGATGGACGAACCGACCAACCACCTGGACATGGAATCGATCGAGGCACTGAACCTGGCGCTGGAAAACTACCCAGGCACCCTGCTGTTCGTCAGCCATGACCGCGAGTTCGTGTCGTCGTTGGCTACGCGGATCATCGAGCTGACGCCTGAAGGCGTGGTCGACTTCAGCGGCACCTATGACGACTACCTGCGTAGCCAGGGCGTGGTGGTCTGAGCTGAGCGACTGACTCAGTAGCCAGCAATCGCGGGGCAAGCCGGCCCTCACGCAGTGCGTGGGGGTGGGCTTGCCCCGCGGTCGTTTCGGCCTGCGGCCAGCGCGAGCCGACGAATAATTCGTTAGCCTGCTTTCATTTATCCCAGACTACGGCCATGATGCTTGCACGCCCAACCGCCCGCCCGCGAACGAGCCCATGACCGCGCAAGAACCCGCTCCCAGTAATAGCTTTGCCATCACCCAGCAGATCCTCTCGATCGTCTTCTATACCTTCATCGCCTTCCTGTGCATCGGCCTGCCGATTGCGGTGCTGCCCAGTTATGTGCACGACCAACTGGGTTTTGGCGCGGTGATCGCTGGGGTGACCATCGGCCTGCAGTACCTGGCGACACTGCTCAGCCGGCCGTTCGCCGGGCGGGTAGCAGACAGCCTGGGTGGCAAGCGAGCCATACGCTACGGCTTGTTTGGCATCGCCGGTTGCGGGGTGCTGACCCTGGTCTCGGCCTGGACCCTGAGCCTGCCCTGGCTGAGCCTGGCGCTGCTGCTCGGTGGGCGCTTGCTGTTGGGCATCGCCCAAGGCTTGATCGGCGTTGCCACCTTGAGCTGGGGCATCAGCCAGGTGGGCGCCGAGCACACCGCACGGGTGATCTCTTGGAACGGCATCGCCTCGTATGGCGCCATCGCCATCGGCGCGCCGGTGGGCGTGCTGATGGTCGATGGCCTGGACTTCAGCGTGCTGGGGCCGGCTCTGCTGACCCTGGCGACACTGGCGCTGCTGGCCCTGCGCAAGCGGCCTGACGTCGTGGTAGTGCGCGGCGAACGCCTGCCGTTCTGGTCGGCGTTCGCCCGAGTAGCGCCATGCGGGATGGGCCTGACCCTGGCCTCGATTGGCTATGGCACGCTGACCACCTTCGTCACCCTGTATTACCTGGAACGCGGCTGGGCTGGCGCGGCGTTGTGCCTGAGCGCGTTCGGCGTGTGCTTCATCATTTCGCGGCTGCTGTTCGTCAATGCGGTCAATCGCTTTGGCGGTTATGCGGTGGCTGTGAGCTGTATGGCGACGGAAGTGCTCGGGCTGAGCCTGCTCTGGCTTGCGCCCTCGCCTGCCTGGGCGCTGGTTGGCGCGGGCTTGACCGGATTCGGCCTGTCGCTGGTGTATCCGGCCCTGGGCGTGGAAGCGATCAAACAGGTGCCGAGCAGCAGCCGTGGCGCTGGCTTGGGGGCTTATGCGGTGTTTTTCGACCTGGCCCTGGCAATCGCCGGCCCGGTGATGGGCGCAGTGGCGGTGCACCTGGGCTATGCCTCGATCTTCGGCGTGGCCGCCCTGCTGGCGCTTTCTGGGGTGGGCCTGACCCTAGTGCTCGCTCGCCGCCGCTGAGCGCTCGCCTGGCGCTGGCTCGCCCAGGGTCTGGCTAAAGAAATCGGCGGTTTCGCGCTGTAGCGAGTGATGAATCTGCCGACGGTCGACACCCTCGGCATCCTTGCACACTACAGGCATGCGCGCATGCTGCTCGGCATCGCAGGGCGCCATGAAAATGAAATGCCCCGCCCCTGCCAACAACCGATAGTCGGGGGTGACCGGCAGCTTGCGCGCCAGAGCCTGGGCATTGCGATCCAGCGCCAGCAACTGATCGTTGTCCCCGCTGTAGATCAGCGCGGGGACATGCACGCCGCTCAAGGCGTGCCGGCCAAACATCAAGCTCAACGGCGCCATCAGCACCAATGCGCCAACCCTGGGGTCGGCCTGGGCGGTGAGCTCGCTGCGATCAGCGATCAGCACGCCGTGGGTCTTGCAGGCATCGGCATCACCAGGGCGCTCCAGGCAGTAACGGTGCAAACGATCAAGATCGGGCTGGGCGCCAGACAGGATCAAGGCCGTCTCGCCCCCTGCCGAGTAACCAATCACGCCCACCTTGCCGTCGTTCAGATAGGGCCCGAGCACGCTGTCCGCACGCGCAGCGCTGATCGCTGCGCTCACTTGCAATGGCCGGCCATAGAGATTGCTCAAGGTACCCAGGCGACTATGGTCACTGGCGTTATCGCCCGGGTGGGTCAGCGCCACCACCACGAATCCCCGACGCGCCAGCGCGCTGGCTAAATCGTGCAGAGCCAAAGGGCTGCCGGTATTGCCGTGGGACACGACCAGCAAAGGGAATTGCCCCAGCGCGACCGGAGCATCCTCGGCCACGGTGAGCGGATAGCCTTCACGGCGAATGTGATGTGCTTGCCCTGTGGAGGGATAGAACGCCAAGGCCTGCATCGGGCGGGCGTCCAGCGGGTCGACCAGTTGCAACTGATGCAACCCTGCAACCCACGGCGCCGCGTCAGCGCGGGCCAACAGGCCGGCCAACAACAGGCACGCTACCAGCAAAGGGGCTCGGTTCATCGCGGGCGTCTCCCCGCCAAACGGAAGGATAGCGCCAGCATAAGCCCCGGCATCGGCCAGCAGATGAAAACTGGATGAAACAACCCAGCGCGGGGCGAGCCAGCTACCGCTACCGCCCTCTAAAAGGAAGCGGCGTGGGAGCGGGCTTGCCCCGCGATGGCGTCAGCACATCACTGCACTCAGGCAGCGACGAACAACTCACCGGCAATCTGTGCCTGAGCGGCGTCGATCGCTTGGCTGCGGTGCTCTGGGCCATAGGCCAGGCCGTGGGCACGGACGATTTCCAGGTCGGTGATGCCGATAAAGCCGAGGAACACCTTGAGGAAGTCCTCATGGCCAGCACCGGTCGGTTGGCCAGCGTGCAGGCCGCCTGCGGTGGAAACCAGGATCACCTTTTTGTTACCGCACAAGCCTTCTGGACCGGCTTCGGTGTAGCGGAAGGTCTTGCCAGCGACAGCAATGCGGTCGATCCAGGCTTTGAGCTGGGTCGGTACAGTGAAGTTGTACATTGGCGCGCCGATCACCACGGCGTCGGCAGCGATGAACTCATCCAGGGTTTCCTGGCTCAGCTTGGCTTCGTGCGCCTGGGCGGCATCGCGCATTTCCTCTGGGGTGCCAGCGGCAACCAGGGTGGCGGCGGAGAAGTGGCTGATGGCATCGGCGGCCAGGTCGCGGTAGACCACTTCGATGCTCGAATCAGCGGCTTTCCAGGCGTCTACCACTTCGCGGCTCAGCTGACGGGAGGCGGAATTGTCGCCCAGAATGCTCGAATCGATATGCAACAGTTTCATGGGACTCTCCTGTGAATGACGACCGCGGTAGTGGGCGATCACGATGGAGAGAATCCTATAGAACCATCGAATAGCTGATAAGTCGGTAAAAATGCATTAGTTTGTCCTACTGATGGAACAATGGGTTTTCACATGCAAGATCTCAACGACCTGTTCTACTTTGCCCGCGTGGTCGAGGCCGGCGGCTTTGCCGCCGCCGGCCGCCAACTGGGTATCCCCAAATCGCGCCTGTCGCGGCGTATCGCCGAGCTGGAGGAGCGCCTGGGTACCCGTTTGCTGCAACGCACCACGCGTCAACTGAAGCTGACGGCGGTGGGCGAGCGCTATCTGCATCACTGCCAGGCCATGCTGCTGGAAGCGGAGATGGCTGATGAAGCCGTCGCCAGCATGACCAGTGAGCCGCGCGGGCGCTTGCGGGTGTCGTGCCCGGTGGCCTTGGCGCATGCCTTTCTCCCGGAGGTGATCAGCCGTTTTCTGGAGTTGCACCCGCTGGTGCAGTTGGACATGGTCCTGCTCAATCGCCGGGTCGACCTGATTTCCGAAGGCATCGACGTGGCCCTGCGGGTGCGCGACCTGGGCGACGAGGACCCGGCCTTGGTCACCCGCCGCTTGCGCCAGGCGCAGATGCATCTGGTTGCCGCGCCAGGCTTTGCCGACGACATCCGTGAGCCTTCGCAGCTGGCCAGCCTACCGGTGTTGGGCGCGGCCGAGGCTGATCGATTGGTGCACCTGCGCTTGTTTGGCCCTGGCGGGCGCCAGCAGGACCTGGCCTTGGAGCCGCGCCTGGCCATCGATGACTTTGTCGTACGCAAGGCCTCGGTGCTGGCCGGGCTGGGCTTCACAGCGCTGCCGAGCATGTACTGCGAAGAAGAGCTGGAGCGCGGTGAGTTGGTACGCCTGTTGCCCGATTGGTCATTGCCGGGCGGCTGGCTGCAGGCGGTGTACCCACACCGGCGGGGCGTGCTGCCGGCGGTGCGGGTGTGGATCGACCATCTGGCGGCCTCGTTCGAGGCCTGTGGAGAGCGTTATGTCTGAGCAACGCATGAGCCCTGAGCAGGTGGCCGAGTTTTGCCTGGGCCTGCCAGGAGCGCGAGAAGACTACAAGTGGGGTGGGATCCGGGTGTTCTCGGTGGCCGGCAACAAGATGTTTGCCGTGCTCGACCTGGCGGGTGCGGGGTTGTCGTTCAAGGTCGATGACGAGCTGTTCCTGGGGTATGTCGACCTCCCGGGCGTGCGCCCGGCTCCCTACTTGGCCAGGGCCCGCTGGATCAGCATGGCCCCGCCCTACCCCATGGGCCGAACCCAGCTGTGCGATCTGCTGCAGCGTTCCCACCAGTTGGTGGTGCTGCGCCTGCCCAAACGATTGCGCCTTGGCCTGCTTATCTGAACAACGGCGCTACCGCCGCGCCTAGCCAGCGCCCTTGCAGCGCCAGGTGATCGAACCAGAACAGCTGGTGCACGGCGACGATGGCCCAGAAGCTCAGCTGATAGGAGGCCTTGCGCGTCTTGTGCCGAAACAGCTGCTGGGCCAGCAATGCGCCGGGCCAGCCGCCGCACAGTTCGCTGGCATGCAGGACCTTTTCCGGCGTGCGCCAGGCCTGGCTGCGGGCCTGCTGTTTGTCCTGCCAATAGAGCATGAGGCTGATCAAGCTGACAGCGGGATAGGCCGCCAGTGGCAACCACGACTGCCCACTCCAGGCCATCTGCGCCGCACCCAGGCCAGGCATCAGGCACAGGACGGCGAGAACCAGCAGCTTCAGGCGTGCATTGCGCACGCCCTCTTGCCCGCCATTGCCGCGCCTGGCCGCAGTGTGCGTACGCGCCATGTCAGCCTTGCGCCGTCGCCCAGTCGACCCAGCCGAACTGCCAGGTCGCCAGGATGATCAGGCCAAAGACGATGCGGTACCAGGCGAAGGCCGCATAGCTGTGGTTGGCGATGAACTTGAGCAGCGCCCGCACGGCGATCATGGCGAAGATGAACGACACCACGAAACCGATGGCGAATACCGGCAGATCGGCCGGCTGGAACAGCTCCCGGTATTTGTAGCCCGAGTACACCGCAGCGCCCACCATGGTTGGCATGGCCAGGAAGAACGAGAACTCGGTCGCGGCCTTGCGCGACAAGCCGAACAGCAAACCGCCGATGATGGTCGAGCCGGAACGCGAAGTCCCTGGGATCATCGCCACACACTGCACCAGGCCGATCTTCAGCGCGTGGCTCCAGTGCATGTCATCGACATGGTCGACCTCGATACGATGCTCACGCCGCTCGGCCCAGAGCATGATCACCCCGCCCACGACCAAGGCGGCCGCCACGGTAATCGGGTTGAACAGGTACTCGTGGATGTAGTCGGCGAACAGCACGCCCAGCACCACTGCCGGCATGAACGCGACCAGCAGGTTGGCCGTGAAGCGTCGCGCCGGCGCTTGGCTGGACAGCCCCAGCACCACATCGAAGATCTTGCGGCGGAACTCCCACACCACTGCCAGGATCGCGCCCAGCTGGATGATGATGTTGAACGCCATGGCCCGCTCGCCACCAAAACCGATCAGGTCAGCGACGATGATCTGGTGCCCGGTACTGGAGATCGGCAGAAACTCTGTCAGTCCTTCGACGACGCCTAAGATGATTGCCTGAAAGGCACTCCAAAAATCCATCATTCCCCCGATGGGACGCAGCTCGTGGCACGCCCCTTGTTCTTGATTTACTGGTGATTGCCGCACGCGGCCCGGCAGTTTTACAGCGACTGCCAGGCGCAATGCCAGTTGAATTGTTCCAGATGCCTAAAGGTTTCATCCAAAGCGGCCGAGATGCTATCAGAGCAGCCCGCCGAAGGCTCGCGCGCAAACATCATGGATTGTCCTGCCGGACACCTAGCCATTGGTCGACTGGGGGAGCAACGGCAAAGCATGCTTGGATGCATCTCAATAACAAGAACAACGCGGGAGTAGCTTATAAATGAAGACCTTGAGGTCGATGTCGATCAGCCGCCGCTTGTGGCTGATCTTGCTGGTGGCAGTGGCGATGTTGCTGGTACTGGGGCTGCTGATGCTGCGCCAGATCCATGCTGACCTGTACCGGGCCAAGGCCGAGAAGACCCACCACGTGGTCGAAACCGCAGCGGGGGTGCTGGCCTACTACCAAGGCCTGGAAGCCAACGGCACGCTCACCCGCGACGCCGCCCAGCAGCAAGCCCTGCAAGTGGTGCGCGGCCTGCGCTACGACCAGAATGACTACTTCTGGATCAACGACCTGGCGCCGAAGATGATCATGCATCCGGCCAACCCCAAGCTAGATGGCCAGGACCTGGCGGCCATCCGTGACCCAGACGGTTTTGCCGTGTTCAACGAAATGGTGGCCCTGGCCCGCAGCCAGGGCGCCGGGCCCGTCGACTACCGCTGGCCTAAGCCAGGTGCCAGCGAGCCGGTGGCCAAGACCTCGTACATCCAGCTGTTCAAGCCTTGGGGGTGGATCATCGGTTCGGGGGTGTACGTCGATGACGTGCAGGCCGAGTTCGCCCGCCAGGTTCGCGATGCCTGCCTGTTGGGCCTGGGTATCGCCCTGTTGATGGGGCTGCTGGTGATGTTGATCGCCCGTAGCATCGCCCGCCCATTGCAGGAAGCAGTACAGGCCATGGGCATTATCGCCAGTGGCGAAAGCGACCTGAGCCAGCGCCTGGACACCCATGGTCGCGACGAGATCACCCACCTGGGCGAGCACTTCAACCGCTTCAACGGCAAGCTGCAGGGGGTGGTTGGTCAATTGCAAGGCACCGCCCACGCCTTGGCCCAATCGGCCGGCCATGTCGGCGACAACGCCGGCCAAGCCCAAGAGCGCAGCGCCCAACAGTCGTTGCAGATGGATCAGGTCGCGACAGCGGTCAATGAGGTTACCTATGCCGTCCAGGACGTGGCCAAGAACGCTGAGCAGGCAGCCAGCGAGATGCGCGCCGCGCAGGAGCAGGTCAGCCATGGCCAACAGGCGATCCACGGCAGCTTGCAGCAGATCGACCGGTTGTCTGCCACCATCGATCAAGCGGTCCAGGTCATTCGTGAACTGGCGGGGCACAGCACCAAGATCGGCGGCGTGCTGGAGGTGATTCGCTCGATTGCCGAACAGACCAACCTGCTGGCCTTGAACGCCGCCATTGAAGCCGCCCGAGCCGGCGAGCAAGGCCGCGGCTTTGCGGTGGTAGCCGATGAAGTGCGCCTGCTGGCCCAGCGCAGCGCGCAATCGACCGCCGAAATCCAGACCATGATCGAGCACCTGCAAGGCCAGTCGGAAGCGGCGGTGCGGGCCATCGACACCAGCAGCGAGGCGTCGCGCCAGACCGTCGAGCAAGCCCGTGAAGCAGGCACCAGCCTGGATGCCATCAGCCAGGTACTGCACAACCTCACGGCACTGAACGCGTCTATCGCCAGCGCTACCTTGCAGCAGTCGCATGTGGTCGAGGAGATCAACCGCAATGTGACCGAGACGGCCGGACTGTCGCTGCAAACGGCCGAAGCGGCGCGCCAATCGACGGATTCGGGAATGGCGCTGGCACGCCTGAGCGAGGAACTGGAGCAGTTGTTGAAGCAGTTCAGGGTGTAACAGCGTGGGCAGAGGTCGCCGCTGCCGACCTCTTCGCAGGCAAGCCCGCGCCTACAGGGTTGGTGTCGTTCGCAGCAATTGCGCGCGACACAGCCTGTGGGTTTACCCGCGTCGAAGCCCGCACTGAGCCCTACTCCTGTCCGCCCCCACAGGCTACAATCGCGCCCTTTCCCTGCCCCCAAGGATCGCCGATGTCCGGCCTTGAACTGATCGCCGCCGTGCTCGGCGTCATTGCCGTGTGGCTCACCGTCAAGCAAAACCCTTGGTGCTGGCCGATCGGCCTGGTCATGGTGACCCTCTATGGCTGGTTCTTCTACGAGGTGAAGCTGTACTCGGGGATGCTCTTGCAGGCCACCTACGCCCTGCTGCAGCTCTATGGCTGGTGGCAATGGACGCGTCCCGAGCGGGTCGAGGATGCCCGCCAGGTATCGCGCCTGGCGCGCCGACAGATACTCGCCGGGCTGGCCGTGGGCCTGCTGTTGAGTATGGCGCTAGGCGCAGCCATGGCGCATTGGACCGATGCCGCCCTGCCCTGGCTGGACGCTACCCTGACCGGTTTCAGCCTGGTCGCACAGGTGTGGATGGCCCAAAAGCGCGTGCAATGCTGGCCGCTGTGGCTGGTGGTCGATGTGGTCTATGTCGGCCAATACCTGCACCAGCAGCTGTACTTCACCGCCGGATTGTTCGTCGTGCTCACCGTGATCGCGGTGCGTGGCTGGCTGGAATGGCGCCGTGACCCGGCGCTGGGCAACGCATGAAGGTCCTGGTGTTGTGCGGGCCGGAGTCCAGCGGCAAGAGCTGGCTCAGCAGTGAGATCCAGGCGCACTTTGGTGGTGAACTGGTCGGTGAATACGTGCGTCATTTTATCGACGAGCAAGGGCGCGATACCTGCTACGCCGATATTCCGGCGATCGCTCGCGGTCAACTGGCCTGGGAAGACGCCGCGCGCGCCCATCAGCCTGAGTTGTTGATCCTCGACACCCACCTGTTGAGCAACCTGCTGTGGAGCCGGGCACTGTTCAACGATTGTCCGGCATGGATCGAGCAAGCACTGCTTGAACGCCACTACGATCTGCACCTGCTGCTCGACCCGCAGGGCGTCAGTTGGGTCGGTGATGGTCAGCGCTGTCAGCCCGATTTGCGCGAACGCCAGGCGTTCTTCAGCGACAGCCATGCCTGGCTGCAGCGCCATCAGCAGCCAGTGCAGGTGATTGGCGGTGATTGGCCGCAGCGCAGCGCTGCCGTGCTCGCTGCGGTGCAGCGTTTACTGAACGGCAAAGCCGCAGCGTGCCCCACCGAGTGTTAAGCCGCTGATACATCTCACTGGGCCATAGTCCCCGCAGTTGGGCCTCCCTCGCCAGTTATGGGCCTAGTGTTAAGCCGGTAATACACCCCCGGTAAAGCCCGCTCAGGCGCTGCCCGTGCTGGGCTGCGCCGGTAGTTCAGGAAAAATTGTCTCAACGCTGATACAGCAAAATCCCGGCGCGCCCCATTCGCCCGCACAAGTTGTTGATTGCACTGCAATAAGCAAAACCGGCACAGCATCTGCTCTATTCCTCGCAACGCTGACTAGGACCAGCGCTCTGAAGAAGGAATTGCCATCGTGGGGAAATTCGATAAAGGCATCTATCGCCTGCTGCTGCTCAGTTGTGCCCTGGCGCCCAGTCTCAGTCTGCCAGTCCAAGCCGAAAACGGGGTTATCGTGATCACCCGCGATGTGCAGCCGCGCAACGCCATGCGCCCACCGCTGATCCCCGATCCAAGCCCCGTCACCGTCAATACCAATCCTTCGGCTCACATTCTCAAGCAAACCAACGAGCTCAGCGATGGCGACTTTGCCGGTATCAGCAGCGGTTCTGGCATCAGCACCATGATCACCCAGCAAACCAACAACCTGGGCGGGCAGATCAACAACCAGAACCAGTTGCCCAACCTGGCCGGTGGACGCGCTTCAGGCTCGGGCAATGGCATCTCCAACATGGTCAACTCGAACGTCCAGCGTGGCATGGGCGCGCTGAAGATCCTCGGCGGAGGCCAATGAGATGAAGCACACGCTGCTGATTCTGGCCAGCCTTTGCAGTGCATCGGCCTTTGCCCAAGGCCCCATCATCGACACCGCCACCATTGACCGTTCCGGTGCGCAGTACCAGGGCAATCTAAGCGTCAACCAGGCGGCCGGCGACCTCCAGCAACAAGCCAACGCCCGCGCCTTCGCCATTGGTCATAACGCCAGCGCTACCACCCAGATTCGCCAACGCCTGCGCAGCGAGGTCGACCCTTCGCGCGATGCCAAGTCAAGCATCCAGGGCGATGCCTTCAGCAACGGCACTGGCGCGCTGGGCGTCAACCAGAGCGCGGGGGCCAGCAACCAGCAAGCCAACGCATTGCGCATCAGCATTAGTGCGCAACCGCAAACCATTGATGACAGCGTCCTGCTGCAACAAAACGTGGCGCTGATCAATAACTCCGATGCAACTGCCTCTGCACCCGGCTATCGCCAGATCACCACGAGTGACCAGGCCTTCACCGGTAGTCGTGGGGTGATCCAGTTGAATCAGAGCGCCGGGGTGGGAAACCGAACGGCCAACACCCTGAGCGTCCGGGTCGCGGACTGACCCACAGGTAATAACAACACTTAACCTAAAATAAAGTACGGAGAATCACCATGAAACCCTCGATGGCAATCAAGCCTCTGGTTTTCGCAATTGCTGCGATCATGGCTGTAGCTGTACAAGCTGACGATAGGCGTGGCAACGGCCACAACAATGGCCATAACAACGGTCACAACAACGGCAACAACAACCCTCGTCCGATCATCATCCCAATCAGCGCCACTGCCGAAGCTACCGATCGTCAAAGCAGTACCGGCAACCGCATCTGGAACGAAGGGACCGTCAACGAAGCTGAAATGAGCAGCTCTGCCGAAGGCGCCGCAGGCAACGTCGGGGTCAACGTGGCAGCCGGTAACGGCAACCAACAAGACAACGCCGCCGCCATCGCCAACGCGGCCTCCGACTCAAGCCTGGATAACAGCTTCGTGTTTGGCACCGCCACTGCCACTGCCGACGTCCGCCAGGTCAGCAACAACAACCGGGTCACCAACTGGTCCACCCAAAGCTCTGCGGTCATGAGCGGATCAGCCAGCGGCGCCAACGGCAACGTGGGTGTCAACATCGCCAGTGGCGACCTCAACCAACAGAAAAACACCATGGCCATTGCTAACACCAATGCGCCCATTGGCAACGCCGTGGCCACCGCTTCTGCCAACCAAAGTGGCCCTGGTCTGACCGTCAACAACTATGCCGATCGTGAAACCCGGCTGGATACGCTGACCCTGACCAAGACTTCGAGCGGCTCGTTCTCGCGCGAAGGCACCTTCGAGTCCAGCGACAATCGCAGCTCGTCTTCGAGCGGCAGTGTCAGCGGCTCGAAAAACTCGGCGTCCAGTGGCTCCAACAGCTGGAGTGCCAGCGGATCCAACAGCATGACTGCCAGCGGCTCCAACAGCATGACCGCCAGTGGGTCCAACAGCTCCAGCGCCAGCGGTTCGGGCAGCGCCAACGCCAGTGGTTCCAACAGCGCCAGTGCCAACGGTTCGGCTAGCGGCAGCGCCAGCTCGAGCTCTAGCGCTTCGCTGGACGCTACCTTGACCGCCGCAGCCGAGTCTACCCGGTCGACTACCGTCAACAACGGCTTTGGCGATCGCACTCGCAGCCAGAGTGCCAGCGGATCGCTTGACGCTTCGTTGAATGCGTCGATCGATACCTCGCATGAAAGCGCGTATGACGCTTCGTTCGAGAAGTCGTTCGACTCCTCGTTCGACAGATCTCGTGACTACTCCTACGACAGGGCGCGTGATTCTTCGTACGACAAGTCGCGTGACTCGTCGTACAACAAGGCACGTGACTCTTCGTACGATAAGTCTCGTGAGTCCTCGTACGACAAGACCGCCTCCAGCTCGTTCGAGAAGTCCTACGAGAAGGCCAACGAGTCTTCGAAAGACATTTCGAAGAGCTACAGCGAAGCCAACTCGTATGAGCTGAGCAACACCATCTCGTACCAAGTGTTGACTCCAATTGGCTGGGCTAACCCTGTGACCAACACTGCAACCCTGAGCGGTTCGGTGAATGGCGGCAGCGGCAACCTGGGCGTCAACGTGGCCTCTGGTGTCGGCAACCAGCAAAGCAACTCGCTGGCCATCTCCAACACCTCGTTCTAAGTACTGTGGCCTGAGGCCCCCTTCGGGGGGCCTTTTTCAGCATCCGCAGGGGGACGTCGAACATGCGCATTATCGCCTTGGCGCTGTTGCTTTGCCTGGCAAGCCAAGCAGAAGCCGCGCAAATGCCACTTTCCGTTTTGCCGGGTGGCGCGGTGATATTCAAACCCATCCAGAGTGTGCGCGAACGCAAGTTCGCCGATCTGGTGCAACAGAAAACCGACTTCAGTTGTGGCGCCGCCGCGCTGGCGACCATCTTGCGCCAAGCCTATTGGCTGGACGTCGATGAACAGCAGATCATCGAGGGCATGCTGGCCAACGCCGATCAGGATCTGGTCCGCGTGCAGGGTTTTTCCATGCTCGACATGAAACGCTACGTGGAAACCCTAGGCATGCGCGCCCGCGGCTACCGGGTAGCCGTCGACACCTTGCACAGTATCCGTATTCCCGTGGTGGTCCTGATGGACATCCGCGGCTACAAGCATTTTGTGGTCATGCAAAAAGTCGACAACGGCTGGGTGTATATCGGTGATCCGGTACTGGGTCACAAACGCTTCAAAGTCGAAGATTTCATCAAAGGCTGGAACGGCATCATCTTTGCCATCATCGGCCAGGGGTACGACAAGAGCAATGCCTTGCTCGACCCGCCCATTCCGCTGACCGTCAAAGGTCGCATCAACAACTTCACCCCGGTGCAAGACGCAGAGTTGATGGATTTCGGATTCATCCAAAGCGACTTCTTCTAATAATGACAAGGGAGCACCACGCTCCGGGAGCATCCAATGAAGACTTCAACCTGGCTAGCCGTGGTGTGCCTGGCCGCCAGCCTGCCGCTCCAGGCGGAGACGTTCAAACCCATTGAGCTGAAGGATCAGGAGCTGGCCAACTTGCGCGGGCGCTATGTCATGCCAGGGCGGATCATCAGTTTCGGGATTGTCATGACCAGCACCTGGCAAAATGCCAACGGCGAAGTGATTGGCGCCACCTCGTCGATGCAGATCCAGCAATCGACCATCAAGCCGCAGTTCTACGTGTCGATGATCAACCAAAAAGGCAGCGGCACCCCGCGTGGCCAAGGCCCCGGCACGGGCAGCGTAACCGGCGGCAAGGGGCTCAATAGCACCGAAGGCGTGACCCAGATCGTGCGGGCCGCCGGCGACCATAACCTGGCCTACAATGGCGTTGATATCAATGTCAGCAAAGGCAACAAAGCGCCCACCACGCAGCCCCAGGGCGAGGCCTTGGCCGCTGGCAGCAAAGTACTCGGAGCCAATGCTGCTGGCGCGCTGAGCGTGTCCTCGAGCGGCACCGGCGTGCAACTGAACATCAATGCCAACAATAACCAGGGCAGCACCTTCCAACGCCTGGGCCAAGGTGGGCTGATGCAGAACACCACGTTGCTCGGCGCCGGCAATCAGGTCAGAAACCTCACTTCGCTCAATGTCGTGCTGCGTGACAACGTCTCGGCAGCCGGGTCGGTGAGCGGCAACCTAGACCAGCTCAAAGGCCTTCGTACTCTCGGATTCTGATCTACGCTCTGTCTCATCAAATGTAGTCAGAAGGGACGGCTAACCCATGCACCGATCGTTAACCTTCAGAGCTATCGTCTGTTTGGGTAGCCTGACTCCAGCCGCATTGCTCTATGCAGCACCCGACCCTCAAGTCGAAGCCCTGAAACAAGAACTGATGGAGTTGAAACAACGTTACGAAGCCCAGCAACACGCGCTGATGGTGCTTGAACAGCGCGTTCGCCAGGTTGAGGAAGCACCCGCAACCCCTGCACCCAAGCGCCTGACCAAATCCCCTGCCGAAACCGTACGGGGCGGCCAGAGCGTTGCCGCAGGCGCGCCAGGTACTGGCGGCAGCTCATACGGCCAGTCGCTCAAGGAAGATTCCGAACCTGCGCAAAGCGTATCGAACCTGTATGACGAGGCCAGTGGCTTCTTTGGCGGCGGCAAGTTCAGCGTCGAAACCGGCCTGACCTACACCCACTACGATACCCGAGCCCTGGTGCTCAATGGTTTCCTGGCGCTGGACTCGATATTCCTCGGCAATATCAACCTTGACCGGATCAAGGCCGATAACTGGACCTTGGACCTGACGGCGCGCTACAACCTGGACCAGCGCTGGCAATTCGACGTCAACGTACCGGTGGTCTACCGCGAATCCACCTACTCATCTGGCGGCGCCGGTGGCGCAGGCCCTGTCACCTCCGATGCCACCGTCACCCGCGACCCGACCATTGGCGATGTCAACTTCGGGGTCGCCTACAAATTCCTCGATGAGTCGGAAAACTGGCCCGATGCGGTGGCTACCCTGCGGGTCAAGGCACCTACCGGTAAAGACCCCTATGGCATCAAGCTGGTCAACGACCCGACCAACGATAACCTTTCGGTGCCGGAGAGCCTGCCGACCGGCAATGGTGTCTGGTCGATCACCCCGGGTATCTCGCTGGTCAAGACCTTCGACCCGGCGGTGCTGTTTGCCAGCTTGTCCTACACCTACAACATGCAGGACTCGTTCAGCGACATCAGCCCGCAGGTCAACAGTAAAGTCGCAGGGGACGTGAAGCTCGGTGACTCCTGGCAGATCGGCGCCGGTATTGCCTTTGCCTTGAACGAAAAAATGAGTATGTCGTTCTCGGTGTCCGACCAATTTGCCAGCAAGAGCAAGATCAAACCCGATGGCGGCGACTGGCAGGACGTGCCCAACAGCGACTACAACGCGGCAAACTTCAACATCGGCATGACCTTCGCCGCAACCGACAACCTGACCATCGTGCCTAACCTGTCGATTGGCCTGACCGACGACTCGCCGGACTTCTCCTTCAGCCTGAAATTCCCTTATTACTTCTGAGTTTGCCAAAGGCACGGACCTGCTCGGCGGGTCCGTCTTTTGGTAACCAGGCTTGTAGCCAACCGCTTTCCTGACCCTGGCCTGTTATCATCGAGCACAGATGTGTGACGTTTTAATGGCAATAAGGAAAGTTTTCGTGAAAAACCTGTTCGGCCACCCGCGGACCCGGCTTGTCGCCCTGGCGACCCTGGTGCTGGTGCTTCCACTGGGTGCGCGTGCCCTGCTGGGCTGGTCCAACCCGCTCGGCTACTTGTCGGACCTCGCCCTGGGCAGCCTGCTGGTGCTGCTGCTGTTGCGTCGCCCATGGTGGCTGGCCTTGCCGGTGCTGCTGGCATGGGCTGCGCTGTGGGTGGCATCGGCCGAGCTGGTGAGCGCGGTGGGCCGACTGCCGAACAGTGCCGACCTGGGTTATCTGTTCGACCCGCAGTTCATGGAAAACTCCACCGGCGGCGGCTTGGCCCACCCCTGGCTGCCAGCCGTGCTCGGCGCCGGCCTGCTGGCGTGGCTGATCAGCGCCTGGCGCAGCCGGGCACAGCCGCGAGCCGCGCTACCGCGCGTGGCGCGGGCGGTACCGCTCATGCTGTTCGGCCTGCATTGGGCGAGCCAGCACCTGGCCCCTTCCGACGCCGACCAGTGGCGTCAGTACAACCTCTCCCACCAACTGTTGTCGGCCGGGGTGGGCAACCTGCAGCGCAAGGCTCAGGGCTGGCTGGGCCAGACTCAGGCAATTACCCCGTTACCCAGTGTTGGCCTGACCCAGTCTGACCTTAGCGGCCAGAAACTGTTGGCCGCTGCGGGGCAGGCGCGCAACCTGCTGGTAATTACCCTCGAAGGTATTCCCGGCGCCTATGTGCAAGCCAACCGTGAAGCCCTCGATAGCCGCTTCGACGAAGCGTTGATGCCCAAGCTCAGCCGGTGGGCCGAGCGCGGCATGAACACTCCCGACTACGTGCTGCACACCCATCAGACCATCCGCGGCCTGTATGCCATGCTCTGCGGCGACTACGACAAATTGGCCAACGGCACCCCCAAAGGCGTCGAACTGCTCACCCAGAACCAGCGCAACCAGGCCTGCCTGCCCGCTCAGCTACGTCAGGCGGGGTTCACCACCCACTACCTGCAAGGCGCCGGGCTGCGCTTCATGGCCAAGGACCGCATCATGCCGCACATCGGCTTTGACTCGGTGCATGGCCTGGAGTGGTTCAGCAATGCCAACTACCTGGAGTTCCCCTGGGGCAAGGATGACCGCGCCTTTTTCGAAGGTGCACTGGACTACATCGGGCAACTCGGCAAGCAGGATCAACCCTGGATGTTGACCCTGCTGACCGTTGGCACCCACCAGCCCTACTCGGCACCCGAGCAGTACTTGCAACGCTACGACACCCCCAAACAAGCGGCGGTCGCCTATCTGGATGACGCCATTGGTGCGTTCCTCGATAGCCTGGAGCGCCAGGGCGTGCTCAAGGACACCCTGGTGGTGGTCACCTCCGATGAGTCCCACGGCATCGATGGCGTGCGCCTGGCCTCCTCTTGGGGCTTCAACCTCACCCTGGCCCCGGAGCAGGCCGAACTCCCCCGAGTCAAACGTGGCACCTATGGCCATATCGACCTGGCCGCCTCCTTGCTCGACTATTTCGCCCTGCCGATTCCCGATGCGTTGGGCGGGCGCTCGCTGTACCGCGACTATGACAGCGGCCGGGAAATGATCGCCTACACCAATGGCATGCTGCGCTACCACAACGGCCAGGGGGTATTTACCGAATGCGATTTCCAGCAGCGCTGTCGCCGCTACGCCAGCGAGGGCTTCATTGCCGACCAGGCCAAGTACCTCGGCCCTGGGCAAGCTGCCGTCGGCGAGCAGATCAGCGCCCTGGCCGGCGTCCTCGATCAGTCGCTGTTGCGCACACCGCTTAACCTGCGTTACCAATTCGGCGGGCCCTCGCCGATCCAATTGCAGGCACGCATTCACGATGACTGGGCGGACAACCTGATTGGCGCGCAGTACCTGGAGATGCCTGAAGGCTCGCATACCCGCGTGCGGGTGAAGGTGCGTTCACTTGACCCGCAGCGCACTGCGCACATCCAGCTCAAGGCCAAGGAACTGGAACAGGATGTGCCGCTGGGGTTGCCGGATGAAATCCTGGTGACTGCCGATCAGCCACTGGACATGGAGTTCAGCTTCGACAATCCCAACATGCGCAAGGCGTTCTCCTTCCATCTGCTGGGCTATGGTGGCGGTGAGGTCGAGGTGAGTGACTTCAGCGTAATTACCGCGTTGCCTGGGGATGAAGAGCCAGCCGAAGAGCTCTCAGATGGGCATATCGCGCAGTCGAGTTGACCGATCAGCTCTGTTGAGTCAGTGCCGCCCAGGCGCCAGGCACTGACATACCTAGCGAATCTGATGTTTGTGCAGCAGGCGATAGAACGTCGGCCGCGAAACACCCAAGACCTTCGCCGCGATACTCAGGTTATCACTGTGCCGGTTAAGCACATCGCACAGTGCCTGGCGCTCGGCGCGGTGCTTGTAATCCTCCAGTGTGCCCAGCGGCTGATCCTCCTGCTCGACCACCTGCAAGCCCAGGTCCTGCGCTTCGATCTGCCGCCCCTCTGCCAGGACCAAGCCACGCCGCACCCGATTGGCCAGCTCGCGCACATTACCTGGCCAGTCGTGGCGGCCCATGGCGGCCAAGGCATTGTCACTGAAGGTACGCGGCCTGCGTCCGGTCTCCAGGCTATAGAAGTGCGAGAAATGGTTGGCCAGCATCGACAGGTCACCATGCCGATCACGCAGAGGGGCGGTCACCACCTGCAGCACGTTGAGCCGGTAGTACAAGTCTTCTCGAAAACGCCCATGCTCGATGGCCTTTTCCAAGTCCACGTGGGTCGCCGCCAACACCCGCACATCGACCGGAATCGGCTGGCTGCCACCGACCCGTTCAATGTGTTTTTCCTGTAGAAAACGCAGCAGATTTGCCTGCAGCTCCAACGGCAGGTCGCCCACCTCGTCAAGGAACAGCGTGCCATCATGGGCCGCCTCGATCCGGCCTAGCTTGCGCTGGTGAGCGCCGGTAAACGCGCCCTTCTCATGCCCGAACAGTTCGGACTGGATCAGGTGTTCAGGGATGGCACCGCAGTTGATCGCGATAAACGGCTTTTCGCGCCGGTGCGACTGGCGATGCAGCGTGCGCGCCACCAACTCCTTGCCGGTGCCGCTTTCTCCACGTATCAGCACAGGTGATTCGGTGGGCGCCAACTTGCCGAGCAACTTGCGCAACTCACGGATGGGCCGGCTTTCGCCGAGCAATTCGTGCTCAGGCTCGTCTACCTTGACTGCGCCTTTGCCGCGCAGGCGCGCCATGCCGAAGGCCCGCCCCAGGGTTACCTGCACCCGGGAGACGTCAAATGGCAGGGTATGGAAGTCAAAAAACCACTCGCAGACAAAGTCGCCTACGTTCTGCATGCGCAGTTCCTCGGCGCTGAGCACTGCGATCCACTCGGTATTACTGCGCTTGATCATGTCCTTGACCGCCTCGGGATGGCGCAGATGCGAGGCCTGCAAGCGCAGCAAACCGACATCACAGGGGTACTCCAGTGCCGAGCCCAGGGTGCAGCCGTGAACGTCCCAGCCGGCGCTACGCAAGCCAGGCAATAGACGGAGGCAGTCGTCGCAAGGGTCGACGATCAACAAGCGGCGTTGCGGTGCGGGTTCTAGCATGACCGTTCCTTGGCGCCAATGATTGGTTTTTTTCGTAGAAACAGTAAGTTGCAGCGCCCGAATTAACAGTAGCAACGAAAGCGTCAGAACCCCCTACCGTTTGTCTGCCAGTTAACGGCATGTTCTAGCCGTACGGGAATTTTATTTAGTTGTCGGCGTCACACGCCGGATAGCCCGCCGCTAAAACCAGGCGCGGATAAAAAATTTCAACTGCCATGTGACTTCAACCCGGCCCCGGAGCATCAGTACCAATAACCCCGCGCTGCGTAACTTAACTTTTCAGCCTCGCGGACTTACTTTCGCTGTTTGGGACCAAAGAGAGACCGAACCATGAATGCCCCGCTCCGTGTCAACGAAGCACTGCTGATCGCCGACCACGCCTTCGAACCGTTCCAGTGCGTAGCCTGGGATGCACCCAACGGTACTGGTGAGCTAAGCCTGGCAGTGATCGACCGGACCAGCACGCGTATCGGCGCCAAGCAAGTCTCCTCACGTATTTACTCCGACCCTGCCCAGTGGGCCAGCTTGATCGAAGAAGTACGCGCCGAGCTGTGTGAAAAAGGTTATGACCTGCAACCCTGGTCGATGCCCAAGTAAGCCTACTTCGCCTGTAAGTGCGTGTTAAACCACGCACTTACAGCAACTTCCATCGACTAACTTCTGCGCGTGCGACATTGGGTCGCACAACAGCGAGTTATATCAATTCAGTCGTTTTAACCGGTCGATATGTTGATAGTCGGCCTGCAGCTGCGCGGCCAACAACTGCGCACGCCCCAGCCGCACTGGCGCCAATTCCATGTCGACCAAGCAGGTCGCACAGGGCATTGGCAGTACTGGCTGCCAGTGTTGCAGACGCCCATCGGTAAACACCAGGCAGCGCTGCAACTCGTGGGGATGGCGTTTACGCCGTAGCTGCAACCAGTCCCGCGCCTGCTCCAGGGCCGCGATCAATGGCGTTCCACCACCGGCGCCCAGTGCGTGTAACCATGGCTGCAGCGCCGCCGAGGCCTTCAGGCCGTGCCGTTGCCATTGCGGGCCACGGCCACTGGCGGTGAGCAAGGCTAGCCGGGCGCGCTGGCGATAAGCTTGATCGAACAACTGCGCCAACAACCCTTTGGTCTGGGCCAACGCCTGATGACGCCGGGTCGAAGCCGACGCATCGACAATCACCAGCCACAGCTCTGGCTGCTGGGCCTGGCGCTGCTGCCAGGCCAAGTCTCGACGCAGGCGGGGCTTGCCTTTGAGCAGGGTCGGTAACCAGGCGACCCGCCCAGACGCAGCACTGCGACCACGTCCACGCGGGGCGCCTGTCAATTTGCCGACGCGGGGTCTGGCATCCGCCGCCGCAGCGTTGGGCTGGCGGATGCTCAGGGCTTTTTTGCCCAGTTCGGCACCTCGCGCCGCGGGCCAGCTGCTACCGGTTGTGGCGGTAGCGCTCCCCAGTCACCCTGGCCACCCTCAGGCTTGCTATCGACACCATCAGCAGCGGGCGCTGCACTTGGCGGATTGGCGGCCAGCGCTTCTCGCCGACGATGGCGCAGGGCGAATTCTGCGACGGCGTCGACATCCTGCTCTTCGATAGCCTCACTGCCGCGCCAGGCAGCATGGGCACGCGCTGCGCGCAACCAGACCAGGTCAGCGCGCAGGCCATCCACTCCAGCAGCAAAACAACGCTCGGTAATCCAGGCCAACGCTTGGTCATCCAAGGCAATCTGCTCAAGCCGCTGGCGAGCGTTCTGGCAACGCTCGCGCAGCTGCGCCTGAGCGCTTGCCCACTGGGCGCAGAACGCCTGCGGATCGCTGTCGAACGCCAGACGCCGGCGAATGATCTGCTGACGCGCCGCAGGCTTGGGCAGGCCATCGAGGGAAACATTCAAGCCGAAGCGGTCGAGCAATTGCGGACGTAGTTCACCCTCCTCCGGGTTCATCGTGCCGATCAGCACGAAACGGGCGTCGTGCCGATGGGAGATGCCGTCGCGCTCGATGCGGTTGGTGCCACTGGCGGCGACATCCAGCAGCAGGTCCACCAGAGGATCAGGCAGCAGATTGACCTCATCGACGTACAACACGCCGCCATTGGCATGGGCCAGCACTCCTGGGGAAAACTGGGCCTTGCCCTGCCCCAGTGCGGCATCCAGATCCAAGGTGCCGACCAGGCGCTCTTCAGTCGCCCCCAGTGGCAAGGTGACGAACGGCGGGCTGTGCTCGGCATTGCCTAGCAAGTCGGCCAGGCCACGGGCCAAGGTACTTTTGGCCATGCCACGCGGGCCTTCGATCAGCACGCCGCCAATCTTGGGGTCGATCGCGGTCAGGCACAGGGCCAGTTTGAGCGGCTCGGCGCCGACTACGGCGGCCAGGGGAAATTGCACGGGTTCAGTCATTTAACGAATCTTCCTCGCCCTCGAGCAGCTGCTCTTCGAGGGCTTCGCGGTACGCGCCCGGCTCTTGCCAGAGGCCCCTTTGCTGGGCTTCAAGCAGGCGCTCGGTGAGGTCGCGCAGGGCTTCTGGGTTGTGCTCACGCATAAAGTCACGGGTCGCTGGATCGAGCACATAGGCCTCGGCCAGCGACTGATAATGATGGTCGTCGATCAGGTGCGTGGTGGCGTCGAAGGCGAACAGGTTGTCCACCGTGGCGGCCAATTCGAAGGCGCCCTTGTAACCATGACGCTTGGCGCCGTCGATCCACTTCGGGTTCAGCGCGCGGGCACGGATCACCCGGTTCAGCTCTTCCTTGAGGGTGCGGATGCGCGGCCGATCGACCTGGCTGTGATCACCGTGATAACTGGCCACTGTCGAGCCAGCCAAGGTCTCGGCCGCTGCCAGCATGCCGCCCTGGAACTGGTAGTAGTCATTGGAGTCAAGCAGGTCGTGCTCGTGGTTGTCCTGGTTCTGCAACACGGCCTGGACCTGGCCCAGCCGTGTGGCGAACTGGGCGCGGGCCGGGGTGCCCTCGTCAGCGCCACCATAGGCATAGCCACCGTGGTTGAGATAAACCTCGGCCAGGTCTTCGCGGCCCTGCCACAAGCGCCCGTCGATGGCATTCTGCACCCCGGCGCCATAGGCACCAGGCTTGGCCCCGAACACCCGCCAACCGGCCTGTCGCGCCGCCTGTTCGGCGTCAACGCCTTGCGCTTGCAACGCTTCTCGCTCCGCGCGCACGCGCGCCGCCAGAGGGTTGAGGTCGGCGGGCTCATCGAGCGCTGCCACCGCCTGCACCGCGGCATCGAAAAGGCGGATCAGGTTGCCGAACGCATCACGGAAGAACCCGGAAACCCGCAAGGTGACGTCCACCCGCGGCCGGTCAAGCAGGCTCAAGGGCAGGATTTCGAAATCATCGACCCGCTGACTGCCGGTGGCCCAGACCGGACGCACGCCCATCAAGGCCATGGCCTGGGCAATGTCGTCACCGCCGGTACGCATGGTGGCCGTGCCCCAGACCGACAGCCCCAGCTGGCGCAGGTGATCGCCGTGCTCCTGCAGGTGCCGCTCCAGAATCAGGTTGGCCGAGGCAAAGCCCAGCCGCCAGGCCGTGGTGGTGGGCAGGTTGCGCACATCCACCGTGTAGAAGTTGCGCCCAGTGGGCAATACGTCCAGGCGCCCGCGGCTGGGCGCGCCACTGGGGCCTGCTGGCACGAAGCGGCCTGCAAGCGCCGCGAGCAGGCCGTCAAGCTCGGCCGCGCCACAGGCGTCGAGGTTCGGCGCTACCGAGTCGACCAGCTCACGCAGCACCGCGTTGACCCCTTGCCATTGCGCATCGGCGCCAAGCGTTAGTTGCCCCGCCAGCGCCTGCTCGATCAGCGCCAGGGCCAGATGCTCGAGCCGCTCACGGGTATCACCCTGGGTACGCCATGGGCTTTCACCGAGCGCCTGCAACAGCGGCGGCCGTGGCCCTTGCCAGGCCAGGCCAAGATCGCAGTCCAGCGGATCGAAGCCTAGCGCCAGGGCTTGGGCCAGGGCCCGGATCAGGCTGGCATTGCCGCCCTTGCCATCGCCGCGGGCAACCCGCAGCAACGCCAATAGGGTATCAATGCGCAAGCGCCCCTCGGGCGACTGGCCGAACACATGCAAGCCATCGCGAATCTGCGACTCCTTCAAGTCGCAAAGGTAGGTGTCAAGGCGTGGCAACCAGATGGCGGCGTCATCCAGCTGGCCTTCTAGCTGCAATTCACGGTCGATGTGGTTGGCTTTGAGCAGCTCGAGGATGTCCCGCTGCAGCTCACGCGCCCGGCGCGGGTCGAGCAACTGGGCTTCGTAGTATTCGTCGGCCAACTGCTCCAAATGACGCAACGGGCCATAGGTTTCGGCGCGGGTCAGCGGCGGCATCAGGTGGTCGATGATCACCGCCTGGGTCCGGCGCTTGGCCTGGGCGCCCTCACCCGGGTCATTGACGATGAACGGATAGATGTTCGGCAGCGGCCCCAGCAGCGCATCCGGCCAGCACTGCGCCGACAGGCCGACACCCTTGCCAGGCAGCCATTCGAGGTTGCCATGCTTGCCGACATGGATCACCGCGTCGGCTGCATAGGCATGGCGCAACCAGAAGTGAAAGGCCAGGTAGCCGTGCGGTGGGACCAAGTCGGGGTCGTGATACACCGCGCTCGGATCGACCTGATAACCCCGCGCAGGCTGGATCCCGACGAAGGTCAGGCCGAAACGCAAACCCGCTACCATCAGCCGCCCGCTGCGGAACATGGGATCTTGTTCCGGCGGCCCCCAACGCTCGAGCACCGCCTGCTGATTGGCCTCGGGCAAGCGGGCGAACGCCTGCTGGTAATCGGCCAGGCTCAAGCTCTGTGCGCAAGGGCGTTGATCGAGGTGATCCAGGTCGTTGGTGACGCCACCCAACAGCTGATGAATCAGCGCGGTGCCCGTTTCAGGCAATTCCCCTAGCGGATAGCCCTCGGTCCGCAGCGCCTGCAAGATGTTCAGCGCAGCCGCCGGCGTATCCAGGCCTACGCCATTGCCAATGCGACCGTCGCGGGTCGGATAGTTGGCCAGCACCAGGGCGACGCGTTTCTGCCCATTGGGCAAACGCGCCAGTTCAACCCAGCGCCTGGCCAGTTCGGCAACGAAGTCCATCCGCTCCGGGTGGGCGCGGTAGCAGACCACATCCGCTTGGCTGCGCTCGCTGCGCCAGGCCAAGTCCTTGAAGCTGACCGGGCGGGTGATGATCCGCCCATCGAGTTCCGGCAAGGCAATGTGCATGGCCAAATCGCGCGCGCCCAGGCCCTGCTCGCTGGTTTCCCAGCCCTGCTGGTTGTCCTGGGCGCAAATGGCTTGCAACACCGGCACATCACGGCGTAACGGCCGCAGGTTGGGCTGCTCGGGGCTGGACAAGGCGAAACCGGTGGTATTGATCACCACTTCGGCCTCGACCTCATCCATCCAGGCCTCGACCTGATCGAGGCAGCCGCGCTCTTTCAGGCTGGCGACCGCGATCGGTAGCGGGTTCAGGCCCGCGGCCTGCAAGCGCTGGCAAAATACGTCGATGAACGCGGTATTGGCCGCCTGCAAATGTGAGCGATAGAACAGCAGCGGCGCCACCGGCTGGAGCGGGTCCCAATCAGCGAACCAGTCGCTTGGCTGGGCACTGGCCTTGTGCGGGTGGTAGACCGCGGTGCGCGGCAGCGGCTGCGGCTCGTCCCAGGGGTAATCACGCTCAAGCCACAGGCTGGCCAGGCAATTGAACAGGTTCAGCGCATTGGCCTTACCGCCCTGGCGCAAATAGTGCCAAAGCCGTTCGGCCTGTGCTGCCGGCACTGTGCTCAGGTCGGTCAACTGCGGGTCGGGACGATCATCGCCGGGCACCAGGATCAGTTGCACGCCGCGACGGGCCAACTCGACCAACTGTTCGACCCCGTAGCGCCAATAGCCCACCCCACCGTGCAGCGATAGCAGAATCACCTTCGCGTGGCGCAGCACCTGGTCGACATACAGATCGACCGAGGCATGGTTCTGCACCTGCATCGGGTTGGCCAGGCGCACGCTGGGGTAGTCGCCGGGCAACTGCTCGGCGGTGTCCGCCAGCAGCGCCAGGTGCGAATCACCGCTGCAGAGAATCACCAGCTCGGCCGGGGTCTGGCCGAGGTCGGCGATGCTGTCGTCCGGCACGAAGCCGCCGGGCTGGGTCCGCAGCAAGTGCATGGATCAGGCGCCCAGGGCCTGGCGCAGACGCGCTTCGAGCTCGGCGGCGTGCAAATCCTGGCCAATCAGCACTAGGCGGGTGATGCGCGGTTCATCGGCACGCCAGGCGCGGTCGAAGTGTTTGTCGAAACGGGTACCGACACCTTGAATCAGCAGGCGCATCGGCTTGCCGGGGATTGCCGCGAAGCCCTTGGCGCGCAGGATGCCGAACTCGACCACCAGTTGGGTCAGGGCGTCGAGCAGCAGGCTTTCGTCAGCCTCGGGCAAGTCGATGGAAATGGAATCGAAAGCGTCGTGGTCGTGGTCATCATGATCGTCGCCGTCGTGGTGCGAATCGTGGTGAGTACGACGCCCATCGATGTGCGCTTCAGACTCTGCCCCCACCCCCAACAGCACCTCAAGGGGCAGACGACCACTGCTCGCCTCGATCACTTTGACGGCCGCTGGCAGCTCCTCGGCGACCTCGGCGCGAACCTTGGCCAAGCCTTCGGCGTCGATCAAGTCGGCCTTGTTCAGCACTACCAGGTCGGCGCTGGCCAACTGGTCGGCGAACAGTTCATGCAGTGGCGATTCGTGGTCCAGGTTGGGGTCGAGCTTGCGCTGGGCATCCACCTGGTCTGGGTAGGCGGCGAAGGTGCCAGCCGCGACGGCCGGGCTGTCGACCACCGTGATCACCGCATCGACCGTGCAGGCGTTGCGGATTTCTGGCCACTGGAAGGCTTGCACCAATGGCTTAGGCAGGGCCAGGCCGCTGGTTTCGATGAGAATATGGTCAAGGTCGCCACGGCGCGCCACCAGCTCGCGCATCACCGGGAAGAACTCCTCCTGCACAGTGCAGCACAGGCAGCCGTTGGCCAGCTCGTAGACGCGGCCGCTGGCTTCTTCTTCGGTGCAACCAATGCTGCATTGCTTGAGAATCTCGCCGTCGATGCCCAGCTCGCCGAATTCGTTGACGATAACGGCAATGCGCCGGCCTTGGGCGTTGTCGAGCATGTGCCGCAGCAAGGTAGTCTTGCCCGAGCCGAGGAAGCCGGTAACGATGGTGACGGGAAGCTTGGCCAGTGTTTTCATGTCTCGATGCCCTTGGCAGGATGGCGCGGGCATGCAGGACGAAAGCCTCAGGCCTATTGGCCGGGCTCGTTCGCCACCGGATCACCCCGCCCGGATTAAAAGTCGAAATCGCTACGAGGCAGGTCTCCTGGCTCGCACCGCTCCGGCGCCAGGCCGGTTGGATGACGCCTTCCCGCGCCGGGGCGCAGTGGCTGTGTCGATCCTGTTCAGTGCTTACAGTTGCGGGGGCAGCCGCGGCTTGTACCGCGTTCCCGTCTTAGCTGCGCCTACAGGCGCAGAACCTCGAAGCGGCAAGGCTACGCATCACGGCTATAAGCTGCAAGTAGATACGCACCCAGATCCCTTGGGAGCGGCCTTGCCCGGCGATGAGGCCAGAACAAACGACAGCCAATCGTCCCTGAACAGACCAAAAACAGCCGACTTTGCCAGCCATCGCATCGCTTACAGCTTGTAGCCTGAAGCTCAGGTGTGGTTTGCTAGCGCCTTGCGTTCAGGTGCCCCCACGGGGGTGAAACGGGAAACCGGTGCGTCGCAGGCTCTTCATCCAAGCCCACGACAATGCCGGTGCTGCCCCCGCAACGGTAAGCGAGGAAGCGTCTTGACCACTGTGCCGAGTTGTCTGGCATGGGAAGGTGACGCCTCTGCTGGAGCCCTGCTCCACCTCGCAAGCCCGGAGACCGGCCTGCCTACGTAGCAATGAACACCCCGCGGTGGGCGGGCGCTGTCGCATGTCCCTGGGCGAATCACGTCCGGGGCTGCCGCGCTTGCCCATTGCCTACAACAAGCAGAGGAAAGCGTCATGCCCATCACCAGCGCCAAGCACAGCATCGCCACCCCCATCAGCCTCAGCCAGCGCGTGATCATCGCCGCCGGCGCCAGCCTGCTTGGCCTGTGCCTGATCTACTTTGCCGGTTTCTCGCACATCGAAGCGGTGCACAACGCTGCCCACGACACCCGCCACAGCGCCGCCTTCCCGTGCCACTGAGTAGTCTCGCATGATCAAGCGCATTGCCCGTACCGCTGGCTTCAGCGGCCTGCTTGCAGCCCTGTTGCTGACCCTGCTGCAAAGCGTGTGGGTCAGCCCGCTGATTCTTCAAGCGGAAACCTTCGAAACCGCAGCGCCTGCCGAGCAGCATGAGCATGCCGGCGAAGCGCACGCACCTCATGAACATAGCGCCGAGGCCTGGGCGCCTGAGGATGGCTGGCAGCGCGTGCTGTCGACCACGGGCGGCAACCTGGTGGTCGCGGTCGGCTTCGCGCTGATCCTGGCCGCGCTGTACAGCCTGCGCGAACCCAACCGGGTGAGCACCGGCGCGCTGTGGGGCCTGGCCGGTTTCGCGGTGTTCTGCCTGGCGCCGACCCTGGGCCTGCCACCTGAGTTGCCGGGCACTGCTGCGGCCGATCTTGGCCAACGCCAGACCTGGTGGATCGGCACTGCCGCCGCCACTGCCACGGGCCTTGCGCTGATCGTGTTCGTCCAGCACTGGCTGCTCAAACTGGTGGGGGTGCTGCTGTTGCTGGTGCCACACGTGATCGGCGCGCCGCAGCCAGAGGTTCATCAAAGCCTCGCCCCTGCGGCGCTGGAAACCCAGTTCAAGATCGCCTCCTGGCTGACCAACGCAGCGTTCTGGGTGGCCCTTGGCCTGCTCAGCGCCTGGTTGTTCCGCCGCTCCCGCCAGGCCTGATGCCTAGCGCCCCTGCCCTGCCGGTGCTGTATGCCGGCTTTGGCTGTCGCCAGGGCTGCTCGCGGCAGCACCTTGAAACCCTGCTGCGCCTAGGCCTGGCACAGCTGCAACTGGCGCTGGGCGCAGTGCAGGGCATCGCCAGTATCGAGCTGAAAGCCGACGAGCCTGGCCTGGTTGACTTGGCCAGGCAACTCGCGCTGCCTTTGCAGGTGTTCACCCCGGTGCAGCTGCAACGCTTCGAAGCGCAACTGTCCCATCGTTCCACTGCAGCCTTCACCCACAGCGGCTGCTGGGGCGTTGCCGAAAGTAGCGCCCTGGCCCTCGCTGCCCAGGCCCATGGCGCTGCGCGACTGGTACTTCCCCGGCAGATTCTCGGCGGCGCTACCCTCGCCTTTGCCAGTGGCCGATAATCGCGCCTATTTCATCTGCAAGGATTTTCCATGACGGTCTACTTCATCGGCGCCGGCCCCGGCGACCCGGAACTGATCACGGTCAAAGGCCAGCGCCTGATCCGCCAGTGCCCGGTGATCATCTACGCCGGCTCCTTGGTACCGGCCGCCGTGCTCGAAGGCCACCGCGCCGAAACACTGATCAACAGCGCCGAGCTGCACCTGGAGCAGATCATCAGCGCCATCTGCACAGCCCATGCCAAAGGCCAGGATGTGGCCCGCGTGCACAGCGGCGATCCAAGTCTGTATGGGGCCATTGGCGAGCAGATCCGCTGCCTGCGCGAGCTGGGCATCGACTACCAGATCATCCCGGGCGTCACCGCCACCGCCGCCAGCGCCGCCCTGCTCGGCTGCGAACTGACCTTGCCTGGGGTCGCCCAGACCGTGATTCTCACCCGCTACGGCGACCGCTCACCGATGCCCGCTGGCGAGCAACTGGCGGACCTGGCCCGGCACGGCAGCACCTTGGCCATCCACTTGGGCGTCAAGCACTTGCCACGGATCGTCGCCGAGCTGCTGCCGCACTATGGCGCCGACTGCCCGATTGCCGTGATTCATCGGGCCTCCTGGCCAGATCAGGACTGGGTCCAGGGCACGTTGCAGGACATCGTCGTACGCGCCTCGGCCAAGGACTTCCGGCGCACCGCACTGATCCTGGTTGGCCATGTGCTGGGCGATGCCCCCTTCAGCGACTCGGCCCTGTACCGGGCCGGTCACGCCCACCTTTATCGTCCTGGCAACTGAGCGTTGCCAGGCGCGCGGCTGGCGTAGCAGACTGCGGTTTACCTCGCCCACCGGAGTCATGCCCATGCTCGAGCTACGCCCCAACTGCGAATGCTGCGATGTCGACTTGCCCGCCGAAAGCACCCAGGCGCTGATCTGCTCATTCGAATGCACCTTCTGCCAGGCCTGCGCCGAGCAGCGTTTTCAAGGGCGCTGCCCGAATTGCTCGGGCCAGCTGCTGGCTAGGCCCAGCCGCGTCGGCACGGCGCTGAGTAATAATCCCGCTTCGACGCAACGCATCGTAAAACCGCACCCCGCCTGCGCCTGATCCCTACACGCTACGGTGAGCCAAATCGCTTGCCGGGGCGTGCAAAACCGCTCTTTTTTGTAGGCTTTTTCAACAGACCCTCCGCGTTTTTTCAACGCACCTATACTCGCCATTACCAATGATTCTGAATCGACGTATCTTGCGCGCTGCCGGGCAGGCCCTACAGACGTATTCCTGGGTAATTCAGGAAACGGACTAAATTTCCGACAGGAGTTTCCCAATGACAACCGTGCTGATGGTCGATGACCACCCAACCGTAAGGATGGCCGTAGGCATGTTGCTGCAGCGTGAACGTTTCCAGGTGATCGGTGAGGCCGGCAACGGCATAGAAGCGGTCCAACTAGCGCGCAAACTCTCGCCCCAAGTGGTGATTCTCGATATCGGCCTGCCGGGCCTGGACGGCATGGAAGTGATCAAGCGTTTGCAGTTGCTGGAACCTGCGCCAAAAATTCTGGTGCTGACCGGACAACCCGCCGATCTCTACGTACGCCGCTGCCTGGATGCAGGCATCGCCGCCTTCGTCAACAAAGATGAAGACACCGAATCTTTGGTGTTCGCCCTCAAGGCATTGGTCAAGGGTTATTCGACCTTTCCGCAGATGTCGGTCAACAGCAACTCGCTGGAAAACGAAAACGTGCGCCTGGGCAGCCTCTCCAACCGAGAGATGGAAGTTCTGCGTCGCTTGAGCCGAGGCGAAAACAACAAGTCGATCGGCGAACGCATGAACCTCAGTGCCAAGACCATCAGTACCTACCGCGGAAGGATCATGGACAAGCTCAAAGCCGAATCGCTGGTTGAGATGGTCGACCTTGCCAAGCGCAATAACGTCAACTGAACCTGCGCACATGATCAGGGGCGCTCTACTGGCAATGATGCTGGCGGTCAGCCTCGCCACGCCGGCGCATGCCGAAGGCGAAGTCCGCCAGCTACTGGCCCGCTCGGCGAGCGCGGCCCCGCCGCTGGTGCTGGATCAGCAAGATCGTGACTGGCTCGATAAGCGCAAGGTGTTGGTGCTGGGCAGCTCTCGCCCTGACTATCCGCCTTTTGAAATCAACATTGATCAGGCCGACTATGAGGGCTTGAGTGCCGATTACGCGGGACTGATCGCCGAACAGCTGGGCATTCCCATCGAGGTACGGCGCTTTCCCAGCCGCGAGGAGGCAATCGCCGCCCTGCATGAAGGACGCATCGATCTTTTGGGCAGCTCCAATGCCTTCGAAGCGGTCGAGGCCCAACTGAGCCTGAGCCAGCCGTATGCCGATGACTTGCCGGTGATCGTCAGCCGCCAAGGGCATACCCTCAATCAGAGCAACGCGCTCGCCGGCCTGCGCCTGGCGATGGTCGATCACTACCTGCCAACCGAAATGGTCCGCGCGCACTATCCCCAAGCGCAGCTGTCGCTCTATCGCTCGACCCTGGCAGGCCTGTCGGCTGTGGCACTGGGCGAGGTGGATGCCTACCTGGGCGATGCCATCAGCACCGACTACTTGATCGGCAAGAGCTACCAAGGGCAGATTCGGGTAGATCACTTCTCGCCCCTGCCTGCTGAGTTCTTTGCCTTCGCCTTGGCCAATGAAAACACCCAGTTGCGCCGTTTGGTGGATGATGCGCTCGACAGAATCACCGACAGCGAACGCCTGAATATTCTGCGTCGCTGGAGCAGCGGCAATACCAGTCTGCTGATGCAGCGCCGGGTGGCGGCGCTGACTACCGCCGAACAAGAGTGGATTACCCGCCACCCGGTGGTGCGCGTGCTGGTCAATCCCTCCCTGGCTCCACTGACCTTCAACGACAGCCAGCAACGCCCTACCGGCATCACCATGGACCTGCTCCGGCAAATCAGCCTGCGCACCGGCCTGCAGTTCAATTGCGTTGAAGTCGACTCGGTGCAGGCAATGGTCGAACAGGTCGCCCAAGGTGAGGCGCAGATGATCGGCGCCTTGGGCTATGGCGGCGACCGAGCCGCCCGCCTGCGCTACACCCGCCCCTACCTGGTCAGCCCGCGGGTCTTGGTAACCCGCGCGGATATGGCGTGGCCGGCAGGTTCGCGCTCGCTGGAAGGCAAGCGGGTCGCGTTGATCCGCGGTTCGCCCCAGCGCGCCTTGCTCCAGGCCCAGTACGCCCATGCCCGCTTCGTCGAAGTGAACACCCCACTGGGCTTGATGGAAGCGGTAGCCAATGGTGAAGCCGATGTGGCCCTGAGCAGCCTGATCAATGCCGGCTATTACATTGGCCAGGTGTTCAAAGGCAAGCTGCGAATTGCCGGCCTGCAAAGCGACGATCCAGCGAGCGCTTCGTTCGCTGTCGCACCCGAGCTGGTCGAGCTGCAAAGCATCCTCAACAAAGCCTTGCTCAGCATTCCCCCCGACGAGATGGACCAACTGGTCAACCGCTGGCGCAGCAGTACCCTGGTCAGTGACAGCCCGTGGCGCAATTACCGCACCCTGGCTTTGCAGGTATTGATCCTTGCCGCGCTGCTGCTGGCAGGCGTGGTGTTCTGGAACAGCTACCTGCGCAAATTGATCCATCAACGTACCGAGGCTCAAGGTGCACTGCAGGCCCAGTTGGCACTGAGCCGCGGCCTGCTCGAACAACTGCGCCAGGCCAAGGACGACGCCGAACAGGCCAGCCAGACCAAAAGCACCTTCCTGGCCACCATGAGCCACGAAATCCGCACGCCGATGAATGCGGTGATCGGCTTGCTGGAGTTGGCATTGGAGGACGCTCAAAATGGCCAAAGCGACCCCCACACCTTACAGACTGCGCATGACTCGGCTGTCGGCCTGCTCGAGCTGATCGGCGATATCCTCGATATTTCCCGCATCGAATCCGGTCACATGACCTTGCAACCAGCACCGACCGACCTGGTCGACCTGGTCCGCGCGACGGTACGGGTGTTCGATGGCAATGCCCGCATCAAGGGCCTGCACTTGCGTACCGAGCTGCCCGAGCAGGCGCTTTGGCTGCAGGCCGATCCATTGCGCCTCAAGCAAGTGCTGTCCAACCTGCTGAGCAACGCGATCAAGTTCACCGATCGCGGTGAAATTCTGGTACGCCTGTCGGCCGCGACTGGGCAAGCCAACCAACCCGTACAGGTCACACTCTGCGTGCAAGATAGCGGCGTGGGCATCAGCCCGGCCGACCAGGCCAAACTGTTCAATAGCTTCGCCCAGGTAGACGGTCCACGTGCGCGCCAGGGTGCAGGTTTGGGTCTGGTAATCAGCCGCACCTTGGCCGAACTGATGGGCGGCAAGTTGACCCTGCAAAGTGTCGAGGGCATGGGCACCAAGGTCGAGGTGACGCTGCAACTGACAACCGCCCAGGCGCCTGCCGAGGTCGAGCCAGCCGAAGCTGATCCCATCGAGCAGGGCGGGCCGCTGAACATTCTGGTGGTTGACGACTACCCAGCCAACCTGCTGTTGCTGGACAAGCAGCTCTCCACTTTGGGCCATCAGGTGACACTGGCCGAGCATGGCCAGGCGGCGTTCGGCCTCTGGCAGACCGGCCAGTTTGACTTGGTGATCACCGACTGCAGCATGCCGGTGATGGATGGCCATGAACTGACGCAGCGCATACGCGCCGCGGAAAAACTCACTCACCGCCCTCCTTGCCGGATCCTCGGCGTCACCGCCAATGCCCAGGTCGAAGAGCGTGAACGCTGCCTGGCCAGCGGCATGGACGACTGCCTGTTCAAGCCTATCGGTTTGCAAACCATCAAGGCGCACCTGCCTGTGGTCCAACCGCCTGAGGCAGAGCCTGGGTTAAACAGCAGCGGCTTTAACCTCGATGAACTGCGCCACCTGACCCAGGATGACGCCACCTTGATCAGACGCCTGCTTGAGCAGCTGGCACAGAGCGCCAGCGAAGACCTGCAGGGCTTACGCGCCTTAGGCCCGGCACCGCGCGAAGACGCTGTGCGGACCTTGGTGCACCGGATCAAAGGCGGAGCAAAGATGCTCAAAGTCAGGGGCGTGGTGCGCGACTGCGAAGCCGTGGAACAGGCCATCAGCCGCCACGAACCCACCTCGAAACTGCTCCAGCGCCTGGAGGCAAGCCTGCAGACGCTGCAACGAGAGCTGCGCGAAAACCTTAATGCAATTGCAACGTCGAGCTGATCTGGCTGATGGCATCGACCACATGCCGCGATCCCTGTTGAATTTCCTGGATCACCGTACCCGCCTCGTTGGCCAACGCTACCCCGCGCCCAGTGCGCGACAGGCTCGACTGCATGCTGGCCACCGCAGTCAGCGACAGGTCGTGGTTCTGGCGCACCACATCAACGATCTCCAAGGTAGCCTTGCTCGTGCGCGCCGCCAGGCTGCGCACCTCGTCAGCGACGACAGCAAAGCCACGGCCGTGTTCGCCTGCACGGGCCGCCTCGATCGCTGCGTTGAGCGCTAACAGGTTGGTCTGATCAGCGATACCCCGGATGGTCAGGACAATCTGGCCAATCACTTCCGACTGCTTACTCACCGCATCGATAGTGCGCGCGGCATCGCTCAACTCCTGGGAAATCTGCTCGATCACCTGCACTGTCTGTTGCACCACATCGCTGCCTTTGCGGGCGCAGGCGTCGGTCTGCACGGAACTGGCATGGGCGGCGTCAGCGGCACTCTGCTGGGTGCTGACCTGAGCCGTGATATCACTGGCGAACTTGACTACCTTGTACAGCCGGCCCTTGTTGTCGAAGATCGGATTGTACGAAGCCTCCAGGTACACCGTATCGCCGCGCTTGTTGACCCGTTCAAAACGATGGGAGTGGTACTCGCCGCGGTTCAGAGAGGCCCAGAACTCCCGGTACTCAGCCGACTCGCGCTCATGCGCCAGGCAGAACAAGCCATGATGGCGACCGACGACTTCTTCGAGCCGATAGCCCATGGTGTCGAGGAAGTTCTGGTTGGCCTTGATCACCCGGCCTTGCGGGGTGAACTCGATGACCGCCATCGAGCGACCGATCGCCTTGAGCAGGCTTTCGCTTTCATGCTCCTCCAGCACCCGCCGGCTGATATCGGACGCCACCTTGATCACACTGGTAACCTGTTGGCGCTCATCGAGCACCGGCATGTAGCTGGCTTCCAGCCACACTTCGCGACCAGCCTTGTCGACCCGCTCGAAGGTGCCACTGATCGCCTTGCCCTGGCCCAGCTCACGCCACAGCTGCTGGTACTCGGCCGTTTTGGCATAGGCCGGGTCGCAGAACAGGCGGTGATGTTTACCGCTGATCTCTTCAGCGCTATAACCCATGGCTTTGCAGAAGTTATCGTTGGCGCCGAGGATGGTGCCGTCAGGGGCGAATTCGATCATGGCCATGGAACGGCTGATCGCCGCCAACTTCGCCTCCATACCCGCCAAGGCCTGGCGGCAACGCTGAATCTCGACGAGGTCAGACTTGCGATGATAATCGAACATGACGCCGGGCTCCTTCATCCATGGGATGCCCTGAGCATAGATCGACGCCGACGCCATGCAAGCAATCTGCTATCACTTTAGGATTAACCGTGCGCCGCGTGAAAGGGCTGCAACGCAGCCCCAACGAAGTAGAGCATGCGCATCAGCTGCTCTCGCGCACCATCAACTCGAAGCCCAGATCCTGCTGCTCACTGGCCACGCGCTTGCCATCGAGCATGGCCAGCAGCGCCTGCGCCGCCGCCCGCCCGACTGCAGCGCGGGGCGTGCGAATCGAGGTCAAGGGCGGGACCATATGCGCTGAGGCCGGCAGGTCGTTGAAGCCGACCATCGCCACCTGGCGCGGCACCTCGATGCCTTGGCGCAATGCCTGCAAGACTGCACCTTGAGCCAGGTCGTCGTTACAGAAGAAGATCCCGTCGACATCCGGCGCCTGGGCCAGCAAGCGGCTAAACAACTCCCCGCCCAGGCCAATGGACGACGGCTGCGGCGCCAGCACTTCCAGCTCAGGCGCCTGCATGCCGGCTTCAGCCAAGGCCTGGCGGAACCCTTCGGCACGCTGCAGCACCCGCGGATCGAGCTGCGCAGCGATGAACGCCAGACGCCGCCGACCGCGTTGGATAAGGTGCCGCGCGGCAGCGCGCCCGGCCTGTTGCTGGGAGAAACCAACCGACACCGCGCCCGCCTCACCCCCGAGCTCCATCATGTGCACACAGGGCACACGGCTGGCGGTGAGCATTTGCCTCGACGCTTCGCTGCGATCAAAGCCAGTGAGTAGCACTCCACAGGGTTGATAAGCCAGATAGTTGCGAATCAGGTTCTCTTCTTCGGCAATATCGTAGTGATAGTTACCGATCAGCACTTCAAGGCCGCGTGGACGCATCACCTCATGGATGGCTTCCAGGGTGTCGATGAACAGCTGGTTGGACAGCGACGGAATCAGCACCACCACCGAGTGGCTACGCGCCGAGGCCAGCGCTCGGGCCGCTGGGTTGGCGATATAGCCCAGGCTGGCTGCAGCGCTGAGGACCTTTTCCACCAGTTCTGGGGCCACGGTACTGACGCCGCGCAAGGCGCGGGATGCGGTAATGGGCGATACGCCGGAAAGCCTGGCCACTTCAGCCAGGGTCGGGCGACCTGTAGTACGGGAGCCGGTGCGGGACATGGATGTTGTAATTTTACTACTTGCCAGGATAGGGAACGGCCACTAAGGTAGCGCTGTCCCAGGACACAGGCAATGTAATCTTCGCTAGCAAGCCTGTGTCCAACGGCCATACTGCGTTAGACAAGACTAATAACACCCGGGAGGGTGGCGCCCGCAATCACTCCTTGCCAGAGCTGAGACAGCGCTATCTTACCCCGCAGGAGGTACTGATGAACTCTCCCCTGTCCGCGATTGTGGTAATGGGCGTGGCCGGCTGCGGTAAAAGCAGCATCGGCGCCGCTATTGCTGCGCGAAGCGGCGGCCGCCTGATTGAAGGCGATGCCTTCCACCCGGCCGCCAATATCGAAAAGATGAGCGCCGGCATCCCCCTGGACGACGACGACCGTGCCGGTTGGCTGATCCGCCTGGGTGAAGAGCTGCAGGCCACGCTCAAATCCGGCGAACGGCCAATCCTCACCTGCTCTGCGCTCAAGCGCCGCTATCGCGATGCCCTGCGTCACGCTGTGCCGGACCTGGGCTTCGTGTTCCTCGAGCTGACCCCTGCCGAAGCCGAAAAGCGCGTGCTCGCCCGACCTGGCCACTTCATGCCGGCCAGCCTGATCGAAAGCCAGTTTGCCGCCCTTGAGCCGCCCCATGGCGAACCCCTGACCTTGCCGCTGGACGCTACCCGCCCCGTCGCTGCCTTGGCTGAAACCGTCAATGACTGGCTAAAGCCCTGCGGTGAGCGGACATTGGCGCGGACCGCCTGAGCGGGCGGTTTTTCCGGCTCACCAAAGACAGCGCTACCCCGACGCTTCATGGCGTCTACAGTTGCACCAATGCTCCGCCTAAAAACAAAGACAAGACCGAGGCTCATGAACCATGTTCGGACTGGCTACTGATACCTTCCTGCTACTCGATGCCCTGGTGACCATCATCGGGCTCATCCTGCTGATCACCCATTTCAAGGTTCACCCCTTCGTCGCCCTGACCCTGGCCGCAGGCTTTCTCGGCCTGACCTCAGGCATGCCGGTGGCTAAGGTCATGAAGTCGTTCCAGGACGGCTTTGGCGGTGTGCTCGGCTTTGTCGGCATCGTCCTGGCGCTGGGCACCATGCTCGGCAAGCTGATGGCTGACTCTGGCGGTGCCGACCAGATCGCCCAGACCCTGATCCGCGCCTTCGGCAAACAGAAGGTGCACTGGGCAATGATGTTCGCGGCCTTCTTGGTGGGCATCCCACTGTTCTTCGAGATCGGCTTCGTGCTGCTGATCCCACTGGTATTCATCGTCGCCCGCCGTTCCGGGGTGTCGCTGGTGAAGATCGGTATCCCGCTGCTGGCCGGCCTGTCGGTGGTGCACGGCCTGGTGCCGCCGCATCCGGGGCCGTTGCTGGCGATCGGCATCTTCCACGCCGACATCGGCAAGACCATCTTTTACGGCCTGCTGGTGGCGCTGCCCACGGCAGTGATCGCCGGGCCGCTGTTCGGTAACTTCATTTCCCGCTACATCCCCGGCAACCCGTCCCAGGAACTGATGGACCAGATCGCCAAGGAGTCCGACCAGCGCAACCTGCCCAGCTTCAGCGTTACCCTGATCACCGTGCTGCTGCCGGTGGTGCTGATGCTGCTCAAGACCTTCGCTGACGTGGTGCTGCCCGCCGAGCACATCGTGCGGCAGTGGATGGACCTGATCGGGCACCCAATCACCGCCCTGCTCGCCGCCCTGCTGCTGGCGTTCTACACCTTCGGCTCGGCCCGCGGCTTCTCGCGCCAACAAATCATGAAGATGCTCGACCAGAGCCTGGCGCCGACCGCCGCGATCGTGCTGATCGTCGGCGCTGGCGGCGGTTTCAAGCAGATGCTGGTGGACACTGGCGTGGGCAACGTGATCGGGCAAATGGCCGTGCAGGCAGAAATCTCGCCGATCATGCTGGCCTGGCTGGTGGCGGCGGTGATTCGCATCGCTACCGGTTCGGCAACCGTGGCGACGATTACCGGCGCCGGCATCGTCGCGCCAGTGGTCGACCTGGTGCCCGGCGTCAACCGCGAACTGCTGGTACTGGCCACCGGCGCCGGCTCGCTGATCCTCTCTCACGTCAACGATGCAGGCTTCTGGCTGGTCAAGCAGTACTTCAACATGACCGTGGCCGAGACCTTCAAGACCTGGAGCATGATGGAAACCATCCTTTCGGTGGTGGGCATCATCTTCATCATGCTGTTGGCCCAAGTGGTGTGACCGTTGATCGGGGTGATGGCACCCCGCTCCATCGGGCATGGCCCAACTGAGGTAGAAGCCTGGCGAACGTCTTCGCCCCCGGGATGACGTTGGTCCAGGCAGCCTTTCTCGAAGCAAAGGAGCCTGCCCATGAAACACGCCCTGCTACTCGCAGCCCTGCTCGCCTCGCCCTTGGCCCTGGCAGCGGGCACCGGCACGACCCACCCCGACGACCCCCACAATCCGGCACCTCAGCCCGGCGTCGATAGCACCTTGAACCCGATCGAGACGCCGGTGCCGCGCGATACCGATCCACGGATCCAAGGTAACGACCCAGACAGCCCGCCCGCCGAGCGCAATGAAAATCGCGATCTGCCTGGAATGGGTGACACCGGCTCAGAGGGTACCGGGCGCCAGGGGCAAGGCGGCAGCAGCAAGCCCTGACTGACCCGGGCCGCTGGCATCACCACTGACGCTTGTCTGGACGACTCAGGCCAAGCTTTTCGATCTTGTAGCGCAGCATGTCGCGCGAGAGCCCAAGCAGGCGCGCCGATTTGGTCACGTTCCAATCGGTGCGATCGAGCGTTCGGCACACCAGGTCACGCTCCATCTCCGGCAGACTGGTACCTGGGTCGGGCTCATGGCGTGGCGCTTCATAGGCGCTGAGCATGGGCTGCGGCTGCGCCTGGGGCTCATCGATCAAGGTCAGACACAAGTTCAACTGATGCGCAGCTATCACTTCGGACGGCGCCAGCAACACCGTTTGTTCAAGCATGTTGCGTAGCTCGCGCACGTTGCCCGGCCAGCTGTAGCCAAGCATCAGCGATTCGGCCTCGGCCGAGAAACGCAGGTTGGGCTTGCCATAGCGGCGCCCGTGATGGGCCAGGAAGTGCCGCGCCAGCAGCAAGATATCCTGGCCGCGCGCATACAGCCTGGGCACCTTGAGGGCGATGATGCGCAGGCGGAAGAACAGGTCGCGTCGAAACTTGCCCTGTTGGACCATCTGTTCCAGGTTGCAGTTGGTGGCACTGATCACCCGCAGGTCGACCTTGCGCTCCTTGACCGCGCCAATCCGGCGAATGCTGCGGTCTTCCAGCAGCTTGAGCAGCTTGGCTTGCAGCACCAGGTCCATCTCACCGATCTCATCGAGGAACAATGTGCCGCCATCGGCGGCCTCGACCAAGCCTACCCGCCGCTCCTTGGCGTCGGTGAAGGCGCCTTTCTCATGGCCGAACAGCTCGGCCTCAAGCAGGTTGGCCGGGATCGAGGCACAGTTGAACTCGATGAACGGGCCCTTGCTGCGCATGCCATCAAAGTGCAGGGCGCGCGCCACCAGCTCTTTGCCGGTTCCGGTCTCGCCCTCGATCAACACCGGCGGCAGGTCATCGCTGGCCATGCGCCGTTCGGCATCGAGCAATTGGCGCAGGGTGTGCTTGAGGTTGTGCATGGGCGCCGACTCGCCAATCAGCGCCTGCAGGCCAGACTTTTGCGCCTCGCGCTCTTGATAGAACGACAAGGTGCGCTCCATCCGCTCGGTGGCCAGGGCCTTTTCCAGCATCAACTTGAGCTCTGCCAGCACCACCGGCTTGGTCAGGTAATGAAAGGCGCCTTCTTTCATCGCCAGCACGGCATCTTCGACATTGCCGTAGCCGGTCATCATGATCACTTTGAGCTCTGGCGCCTGCGCCACCAGATTACGCAGCAGGTCGTGACCACTCATGCCCGGCAGCGAATTGTCGGTGAGCACCGCGTCCGGCTGGGCACGACTGATCTGCTCCAGGGCCAACTCGGCGCTGTGGCAGACCGTCACTTCGAACCCCTTGAGGTTCAGGTAGGTGCGGATGTTGTCGGCGAGGATTTCGTCATCCTCGACTACCAGGATGCTGTGCTCCATGGTGCTCTCCCACTGCAATATTGAAGATCAGGCAGACCCGGGTTCCTTCCTCTTCGCGACTGCTCAGGCTGACCGAGCCGCCAAATCGTTCCATGATCCGCTTGACCAGGACCAACCCCACCCCCAGGCCGCCCTGCTTGGTGGTGAAGAACGGCTTGAACACCATCCGCTCCTGTTGCTGGCTCATGCCCTTGCCGGTGTCGCTCAGCAGCAGTTGCACCTGCTGCCCTTCCAACTCACTAAGCTGTGCGCTGAGCCGACCACCCTTGGGCATGGCTTCCACGGCGTTGGCGAACAGGCTGTTGAGAATTTGCGTCAGTTGCAACGACTGGCTGGCCACCCAGTACTGCGCCGCGCCCTCGTAGCTGAACTGCACGCCGTTGCGCTCGATCTGCTGGGCGAAGGCCAGGCGGGTGTCTTCGATGGCTGCCACCAGCTCGACCGGTTCTGCTTCGTCACTGGTTGGACGCAGTGATACCAGCAGGTCACGCACCCAGCGCGACATACGATCAACCTGGCTGATGATGTCGGCAATGTTCTTGCGTGCCGGCTCGTTGGCGATGTCCTGGGCAAGTTCGGCACTGGAGCGGATATTGGCCAGCGGGTTGCGCAAGCTATGGGCCACCGCCGAGGACATCTCGCCCAGCGCCACGTAGGTCTCGCTGGCGACCAAGCGCTCCTGCTGGTGATGCAGCATGCCGGCGGCGCGGCGCACGATCCAGAACAGACCGAAATAGATCAGCGCCCCACCGATCAGGGTCGAGGCCCAGATCAGCACGTAGCCGCGCTGGATGCGGCGGATCAAATCGACCGGTTCCTTGTAGATCTCCACCATCGACAAGACCTGCTCGCCTTGGCTGTCGAACAAGGGGATGTAGTTCTCGATGAACAGGTATTGCGGTTCACGCTGGAATTTTTGCTCCTCGCGGTCTTCTTCGGCCTTGTGATAACTGGCCGAGACCGGTTTGCGCGAGCGAAATGCGTGGTCCAGGTCACTGTCGACTTTGATGCGTTTGCCGATCAGTTGCGGGTTGGTCGACCAGACGATCGTCCGGTCGTGGGCATAGACATTGGCCAGCAAGGTGTCAGGCAGGTGCTCGACATGATCGAGAAACTCTTCACGGGTGGACTTGGCCAGCGCCGCCGGTACCTGCAGGTGCTGATCGTCCAGGCGCGGGTCAAGTAGTTCGCCCATGGTGGTGCCCGGTGGTAGCTGCGAGTGGCGCACTTCCGCCTGGGCCATGGCCTGGATGAACTGAGCGGTGAGCATGGCATCGCGCTCAACGCTGTCACGCACCACAAACCGGGTCGAGACATAACCCAGGCCGCCTGCCACGGCGGTGATGATCAGCAGGCTGATCAGCGAGAACCAGCGCAGCAGATTGAACTCACGCAGCGGCACGGCCAGCCCACTGGAGGGCGTCGAAGACTTGTCTGGCGCAGTGTTTTCCAGCGTCTGCATTGTGTAGTTCCCGCCTTGAACTGCTACCGTGCGTAGCAGGGTGATATCACTTTGCCGCTAGCCTTGCAGCGGCCGCCGGTCGGTACGTACCTGCAGCAAGAAATTAGCCAAGAATGAATAACTCGTTATTATGTTTATTTTCAATGCCTTAGAATACATACCTAATGCTTGATATCATCCACCTTCCCCAATGCTGGGTAATTCTCACCCAAAATTTTTTAATTTTTATAAATCATTGGGTTATGTAAATAATCTAAGGCATTGCTTCAATCGTGGATTACGCGAAAACTCAATGACACTCGGGTGCCCTTGCCTTCGTAACTGCTCAGCCTGACTGATCCGCCGAAGCGCTCCATGATCCGTTTGACCAACACCAGCCCCACGCCCAGCCCGCCTTGCTTGGTGGTAAAAAATGGCTGGAAGGCCAGGCGCTGCTGCTGCTCGCTCATGCCTTTGCCAGTATCGGAGATACGCAAGGTCAGGCTACGCCGATCACGCCGTACGACCTCAACCCGCAACTGCCCGCCCTGCTCCATCGACTCCAGCGCGTTGGCGATCAGGCTGCTGAATATCTGCCCAAGCAAGGCCGGCTGGCCGAGTACCCGCACCGCCGGCAACGGCTTGAGCTCCAGGCTCACCCCCGCCCGAACCAGCGGCACGGCGAACGTTTGCAGGCTCTCTTGCACGGCCTGGGTTAGATCCACCGGGACTGCGTCATCATTGAGTGGCCGCAACGATTGCAGCAGTTGCCGCACCCACTGCGACATGCGGTCGACCTGGCTGATGATATCGTTGACGTTTTTCTGCGCCGGCCCCTCGTCGAACACCTGGGCCAGCTCAGCACTGGAGCGAATGCTGGCCAATGGATTACGCAGGCTGTGGGCCACCGCCGAGGACATCTCGCCCAGCGCCACGTAGGTCTCGTTACTGATCAGGCGCTTTTGCTGCACCGCCATCACCTTCGAGGCCCGGCGCATGATGCCGTACAAGCCGACATAGACCAGCCCAGCGCCCACCGCGATGGCCAGCCAGATCAACAGCAGCCCGTGCTCGATGCGCACGATCAGGTCATGCGGCTCCTTGTAGATTTCCACCATGGCGGTGACCCGCTCACCGTCGGCATCGAACAAAGGTATGTAATTTTCGATGAACAGCTGCTGCGGCGGGGTGACAAACTTCTGCTCGCTGCGCACATCGTCAAAATCGTGGTAACTGGCCGAGACGCGCATCTTGTATTCGAAGGCGCGCTCCAGGTCGTCGTCCGATTCGATGATCTTGCCGGTCAAGGACGGGTTGCTCGACCAGATTACCGTGCGATCGGGTGCGTAGATGTTGGCCAACAGTACATCTGGCAAGTGGGCGATATGATCGAGAAACTCGCCGCGGGCCCTGCGCCGCGCGTCCGGGTCGACATCGGGCATGGCCTGGTCGGTGCGTGGATCGAGTAACTCGCCCATGCTGCGCACATTGGGTATCGCTACATGGCGCACCTCGGCATCGGCGATGGAGGTAATGAACTGGGCGGTGAGCAGCGCATCGCGCTCGACGCTTTCGTCAATGATGAAACGGCTGGAGATCAGCCCAAGTCCGGCTGCGACCGAGACGATGATCGCCAGGCTTACCCAGGCATACCAGCGCAACAGGTCGAATGGCTTGCGGCTTGCGCCCCCATCAGCGCTTGCGGGCACTTCAAGCGTGTCTGGACGAGGGACGAGGTCCATGGCGGACTCCACAACTGGGCACCTGTAAGAGGTTATAGCCCAGTGTTGGGGAAACCAGGATGGCAATTGACTTATTTCGCGCCGGGTCACGCTACATACCCTGCTGCCGGCCAATCTGCGCGCTCAGCGGTGCATCATCAGCCAAACCCTGCAGCTTTCGGTATTCACGCAGCACGTTGGGCACATAACGGCGGGTTTCGGCGAATGGAGGCACTACGCGGCCACGGCTCAGTACGGCATCGGGGCCTGCGTTATAGGCGGCCACTGCCAAGGTGATGTCATTGTCGAACAACTTGAGCATGCGCTTGAGGTAGCGCGCCCCACCCTGCACGTTAGCGGCCGGGTCCAACGCATCCTTAACGCCCATCTCCTTGGCCGTCTCGGGCATCAGTTGCATCAGCCCAACCGCGCCTCTGGGTGAACGTGCCTTGGGGTTGTAGCCCGACTCGGCCTTGATCAAGGCATGCAGCAAAGCCTGAGGCACGTCGTGGGCACGCGCGGCGGCGGCAACCTCGTCGGCATAAGGCCGACCCGTGACCCATTGCGCGTTGGCCGGCCCGGACAGCGCCGCGACCTCGCTGATCACCCGCTCATAGTGGCGTCCTGGCCGATGCACGTTGGATAACACATAGCCGCCCTTGGCATCGATGGAGATATACACATCGGCCTGAGCAGCACCCGCCGCTAGCCAGATAAGTCCCAGGATAATTCCACGCATGTCGGTCACCTCCCCGTCGTGGCCCCCGATGTGGGGGATATGCCCCGGAAAACCCGAGGTTTGAACCTCTCACGCAAGCACTGTGCCGCTTGCCATCGCCCATGGCGCAAGGCCGCGAGGCAGACGTGCACGACAGTTGCATAAGGCTTGGCGAGAACTGCCTAACCGCACTGGAGGGTTTCACCATGCAGCGCAGATCCCACGCCCAGAGAGGCTTCACCCTGCTTGAACTGTTGGTGGTGCTGGTGGTGCTCGGCTTGCTGGCCGGCATCGTCGCCCCCAAGTACTTCAGCCAACTCGGCCGCTCCGAAGCGAAAGTGGCCCGCGCCCAGATCGAAGGGCTAAGCAAAGCCCTGGACCTGTATCGCCTGGAAGTCGGTCACTACCCCAACAGCGAGCAAGGCTTGCAGGCCCTGGTCAGTGCGCCGAGCGGCGAGGCACGCTGGTCGGGCCCGTACCTGCAGAAAGCCGTGCCGCAAGACCCCTGGGGCCGCGCCTATATCTACCGCCAACCCGGCGAAAACGGTGGCGAGTACGACCTGCTGTCGATGGGCAAGGATGGCCAGCCCGGAGGCGATGGGGAAAACGCCGAAGTCACCAGCTGGCAGTAAGGAGAGCGACTATGCGCTACCACCTCAAAGCATTGGGGAGCCAAGGCGTCGTTGAGCTGCAGATCGACGCCGAGGATGCCGAGCAGGCGCGCCGCCAGGCCCAGGCGCAAGGCCTGCGGGTGGTCAGCCTGCGCGGCCAGGCCAGCAGTCTGCGTGGCTTGCCCTGGCGGCGTGCCCCGGCGTTCGACCTGGTGCTGTTCAGCCAGGAACTGAGCACCCTGCTCAACGCCGGCCTGCCGCTGATCGATGCCCTGGAAAGCCTGGCCGAAAAAGCCCCTGGCGGGTCGTCCCGCAAGGTGCTCGAGCAATTGGTACGGCAGCTGTATGAAGGCCGCTCGCTGTCCCAGGCGCTAAGTCAGCAACCGCAGGTGTTTCCAACCCTGTATGTGGCGCTGGTGCAGTCCAGCGAACGCACCGGCGCCCTCGGCGATGCCCTGTGCCGTTACATCGGCTACCGCCAGCGGCTGGACCTGGTCCGGCAGAAATTGGTGGGGGCCTCGGTGTATCCGTTGCTGTTGCTGCTGGTTGGGGGCGGCGTGGTGCTATTTTTGCTGGGCTATGTGGTACCGCGCTTCAGTTTGGTGTTCGAGGGCATGGGCACTGAACTGCCCTGGCTGTCGCGAGTACTGATGCAGATTGGCCTGTTCCTGCATGCGCAGATGCTGCCACTGGCACTGGCTACGCTTGGCGCGCTGACGGTGCTGGCGCTGATGCGCCGTAACCCGGCGTTACGGCGCTGGCTGGGGCGGCAAATACGGCGCTTTGGGGCACTGCACCAGCGCTTGCTGATGTATGAACTGGCGCGCTTCTACCGCTCGCTGGGGATCTTGCTGCAAGGCGGGATATCCATTCTCACCGCCATGGGCATGGCCCGTGGGCTGCTTGGCAGCGGCACCGCGCAGGGGCTTGAGCAAGCCAGCCAGCGGGTCGCTGAAGGCCTTCCGCTGTCCGATGCACTGGAGGCTGGCGGCTTGGTGACGCCAGTGTCGCTGCGCCTGCTCAGGGCCGGCGAGCAGTCGGGCAACCTGGGCGAGATGCTCGAGCGCTGCGCCGACTTTCATGACCAGGAAGTCGGCCGCTGGGTGGAATGGTTCGTGAAACTGTTCGAGCCTTTGCTGATGACCTTCATTGGCCTGCTGATCGGCCTGATCGTGATCCTGATGTACATGCCGATCTTCGAGCTGGCTTCGAGCATTCATTGAGCGCCGGCCTCAATAATCGAAGCGGTCCACCGCCCGGCGCCGCTCGTTGTCATCGCGCCGGTCATAGGCGGCGGTGGTCTGGATATTGGCATGGTGGGCCAGCTTCTGCGCGATCGACAGGTCATGCTCCTCGATCACCCGGGTGATGAAGGCCCGGCGAAAATCATGGGGCATGATCTTCACCCCGACCTGGGCGCCACGCTGGCGAGCGATGTAATAGATGGCATGCTTGGTGATCCGCGCGCGGGTGATGTGATTGCCCCGGCGAATTCGATTGAACAGAAAGCCGTCATCGCCCTCACCTTCCGCTAACTGCGCCCGGCGCAGGTCGAGCCAGGCCTGTAGCTTTTCGAAAGCCCAGGCCGGCGCATACTTGACCAACTGGCGGTTGCCCTTGCCCACCACTTGCAGGCTGCGGGCCTGGAAGTCGACCTGGGCCAGATCGACATCGACCGATTCAGACTTGCGCATGCCGGTGCCGTACAACAAGGCAATGATCGCCGCATCGCGTACACCTTGCGGGCGTGGGTCGGCGGCGCAGACGTCCATCAGCTCTCGAATCAGGCTACGGCGCAGATTGCGCCCCGGTGGCAAGCGGCTGCCGCTGTCTGGCTTGACTTCGCGTATGCGCAGCAACTGCTCGTGGTCGATCAGGCCCTGGCGCCAGGCTTCATTCATCACCCCGCGCACCGCGTTGACATACAACGACGAGGTATTCGGCGCGTAGCCATCGGCACGCAGCGCCGCCACCAGAGCGATGACATGGCCAGGCTCAAGCCGGTGCCACGGCACCTCTTCGATATCGCAATCGACGAACCCCAGGCGGTCGGCGCCATCCTGGAGAATGTAACGCATGGTCAACTGGCTGGAGGGCGCCAAGCGCGCCAGATACTGCAGCAGCGGATTGTGCAGGAGATCAGACAAAACGTGGATCCTGTAGCGTGAAACGGGGGCGAAAACGGTGCCATCACCTTGATATACAAGGGCTTTGCGCAGTGTGAAGGCGTTGATGGTACCTCATTCCTACTGCGTTGATCGAACCTGAGGCCCAGCCCCTGGGTGGGCTAGAGTGGTAGCCATGACCATTGAGCGCCGAGGCAGCATGGCTTTGCACCGTTTGACCCGCACCCACCCGCGCCTGAGCTTCGCCGCCCTTGCCGGACTGGTGGGCGCCTGGCTGATCCCAGCAGATGATCTGACCCAACACATTCTCGCGGGCTGGAACCTGGGCGTCTGGCTGTACTTGCTGTTGGTCGCCTGGCTGACCTGGCGGGCCACGCCTGACACGGTGCGCAAGGTCGCCCGGGTCGAGGATGAGAACGCAGCGCTGGTGCTGTTCACCGTGTGCATCGCGGCTATCGCCAGCCTTGCCGCGGTGACCCTGCAACTGGTGTCCAGCCGCGGCCTGCAAGGCAGTGCGCTCGCCTTGCACTACCTGTACACCGGGCTGACGGTGGCGGGCTCCTGGCTGCTGATCGGCTGCATCTTCAGCCTGCATTACGCGCGCCTGTTCTACACCGACAAAGGCCACCAGCCGCTGTTGCGCTTTGCCGACAGCGAGCGCAACCCCGACTACTGGGACTTTCACTACTTCTCCTTCACCATCAGCGTCGCTGTGCAGACCTCTGATGTCGGTGTCGGCGGCCGGGGCATGCGCCGGGTGGTGCTGGCCCACTCACTGGTAGGCTTCGTATTCAATACCGCCATCCTGGGTTTCACCATCAACATTGCTGCCGGCCTGCTTGGCGCAAATTAGCTGCACCGTCGGTCGGAAACTGCTGGGCAGGCGCAGGCGGAAAAACAGCACAGCCCTCCTCTCGCCCCAGTACCTGCGGGCGGCGAAAACGTTTGCCTGCCAACTGCCGCCGGCAGGCGTCCAAGCAGGTGCTGTGACCGCCGTCATGCATTAGCACATTTGTCATATTTTCTGCGGGACACTGCCATGCCAAGTGCTATCGTTACAGTCCCACCGGCCGCATGAGTGGCCACATGATCACCGCGTTCAAGACGAGGACAAGGAGGCTGGCATGAACAAGATGACGTTCCCCAACGCCTGCCAGGTGATGCGCTGGCACTTCCACCCTTTGGGGTTCGAAGCCAGCATGGATGCGCCGCGCAGCATGATCGCCCGCCTGTTCGACCGCGCCACTGGCGAAACCGTACTGGCCATCGCCGGCATTCCCTGTGCGGCGATCATGGCCGCGGCCGATGTCGAACGGATCATCGAAGCGGTAGAAGATGAGATGGCCGCGTTCGTCCCGTCGTTCGCCTTGCGCGACGCGGTCTAGCCGACCTGCTGCTGTTTTTCCCGCAATGCCACCAGCCCTGCCATGAACTGTTCGGCAGGTACCGGCCTGCCCATCAGGTAGCCCTGCAGCGAATCGCACCCCAAGCGGGTGAGAAAGTCTTGCTGGCGATCGGTCTCGACCCCCTCGGCAACAATCCGCAGGCCCAGTGCCTGGCCAAGGGCGACAATGGCCGAGACAATTGCAGCGTCATCGCTGTCGTGCTCAAGATCACGGACGAATCCGCGATCGATCTTCAGTTCGTTGGCCGGCAGGCGCTTGAGGTACATCAGGCTCGAATAGCCGGTGCCAAAGTCGTCGATGGAAATGTCCACACCCATGTCGGACAGCTTCTGCAGCACGGTCAGGCTGGCATCGGCGTCGTGCATGGCCGTGGTTTCGGTGATCTCCAGGGTCAAGCGGTTGGCGGGCAGCTGATTGCGCTGCAAGGCGCTGGCAACACTGGCCACCAGGCCTGCGTGGCAAAACTGGATCGCCGACAGGTTGACCGCCATGCGCCAGTCTTGATGCCCCTGCTCCAGCCACTCGCGCATCTGCCGACACGCTTCATCGAGCACCCACTCACCGATGGGGATGATCAGCCCGGTTTTTTCCGCAAGGCCGATGAAGCGGTCCGGCAGCAGTAGCCCCTGCTGCGGATGATCCCAACGCAGCAACGCCTCGGCACCAATTGGCTGACGCAGGGTAGCGTCGAATTTAGGCTGGTAATGCAGGCGGAACTGACCAAGCTCCAACGCCGCGCGCAGGTCCTGGAGCAATTGCAGCTGCTGGCGAGCGTTGCTGTTCATCGACACGTCGAAGAAGCTGTAGCCGTTCTTGCCTGCGCTCTTGGCGTGGTACATCGCCGCATCGGCGTTACGCAGCAGTTCGAGCTGATCGACGCCGTTGCCCGGATAGAGGACGATGCCCAGGCTCGCGGTCAGTTGCAGGTCGTGCTCGGCCACGCGAAATTGCCGCGAGACCAGGTTGACCTGCTTGGCCGCCACATCCATGGCGTCTTCCGGCTCTTGCAGCTCGACCAGCAGGACGAACTCATCGCCGCCAATCCGCGCCAGGGTGTCCTGGCTGTGCAAGTGACCACGCAGGCGCGAGGCGACAGCCTTGAGCAACTGATCACCGACATGATGGCCAAACGCATCGTTAACCGGCTTGAAGCCATCCAGGTCGATGAACATCAGCGCGAAACAACCGCCCTGCTCGGCCACCTTGCCGATTGCCTGGTCGATCCGATCAGCCAGCAGGGTGCGGTTGGGCAAGCCGGTAAGGATATCGTGCAGCGCCAACTGGGTGAGTTCCTGGTTGGCTAGCGTCAGCGACCGCGCAAGCTCTGCGGTGCGCGCTTCCAGCCGGGCATCGAGGACCGAGGTCAACAGTGCCACCGAGAGCACCGCCAAGGTGGTGATCAGCACCAGATAATCCAGGCCCTCGCCACTGAGGCCTGTGGTCAACGCGCCGCAGAAGCTGCCCTCGGGGAAGTTCGCCGCCGCCATGCCGGTGTAGTGCATGCCCACGATGGCAACCCCCATCACCACGGCCGCCGCGCCGCGGATCTGCCGCACATAAGGTGTGTGCTGGCGTAGACGGAAGGCAATCCACAGCGCCGCGGCCGAAGCGCCGACCGCGATCGCCAGCGAGGCGCCGAACAGCGTCGGGTCGTAATCGATGCCTGGTTGCATGCGCAGGGCAGCCATGCCCATGTAATGCATGCTGCTGATGCCACTGCCCATGATCAGCGCGCCGCAGCCCAGTTGCAGCCACGGCAGGCTGGGCTGGCTCACCAGCCATAAGGCAAAGCCACACGACAGCACCGCGATCAGCAACGACAGCGCGGTCAGTGGCAAGTCATAGCCCAGGTCGATCGGCAAACTGAAGGCGAGCATGCCAATGAAGTGCATCGACCACACGCCGATACCCATGGCCAACGCCCCGCCAGCCATCCACAAATGCGCCGCGCGGCCCTTGGCCGTGGCGATCCGCCCGGTCAGGTCCAGGGCGGTGTAGGAGGCAAGAATGGCGACGCACAGCGAGATCAACACCAGCGAGGAAGAGTAGCTACCGATCAGCATTGGCACATCCAGCAGCGGGCGTGGGGGGCCCGCAAAAAGCTGATAATTGTACTCAAGCTTTAGCGAAACGCACGGGTTTTCGCGAATGAGAACGGATCCAATCCTGTGTTAGCGGGGCCGCTGCGCGCCCCTGAACTCGGCCGCCAACTACCTATAGACAGCCGCATACGCCTCACGCAAATCACACGCCCAGCCATCGAGCACAGCCTTGACGTTATCCGCCGTCATCACCTGCCGGTCATTCTCCAGCGGCACCCCGGTGCCCATCCTCATCACCTCGGCCACCACCGCCCCCGTCGCGCCATCCTCGAATGAAAGCTCAGTGCTGATCTCGCTGTCCTGATCACGTATCCCGGTGGCAGTGCTCACCCCGGCCGCGACCAAGGTAATCGGCAGCCACTCATAAAAGCGCAAGCCCTGGGTACTGGCCGCAACCCGGGTAATTGCAGGCCTGACCACCAAGGTATGCGGGCCTGGCTTGTCGACCACGGTCAAGACTTTGCCCAGCTCGTGCTTGAGCGACGCATCGTAATAGCCGAGCACGTTAGTCAAGGTAGTCCCAGCAATCCGCTCGGTCGGCTCGAACCGCGGGTAGAACACGCTGGGGGCAAAGTACACCTGGGTGTACTGCCCCCGACTCACGCCAGGGCTGACCCAGCTCAGCACCGTCTGGCCCGAGGGCGCTTGACGCTGGCTGAGCAGGCTATAGTCCTGGAGAAACCCGGCGTGCATCTCACTGGGCGCCTTTTTGCTGCTACAGGCCGACAGGGTCAACACGGCGGCAAACAGCAGCGACAGCGAACGGTTGCTTCTCATCACGGCAATCCCTTTAACAGCAACGTGGTCATACATGGACTTGGCTACCTTCAGCGCCTTCGGAGCAGGCGATGCGCAGTTGCCCATGGGCCATGATCCAGGCGATCAGCTCGGCGGTGGGCACGGCGTGGGCGTACTCGACCCAGTGACCGCTGTCCGGGCTGTAGTGCTCGACGTAGCGGCGCAGCACTACCTGGTGCTGATCCTGGGCCAGCCCCAGGCAGGACTGCTGGAAAATGATCGGCTCGTCGCGCCCGGTGGTGGTGGTGCGCTGCATCAGGATCAACGAGCGGGCGATGTCGTGTGCGGGATACTTGCTGTGCAAAACCTTCATGGACGCCCCCTTTGGCTTGGAAAGCCGGCAGAGTGCCCGGCGGGTTTTGCTGGAGAATGTCCGCTTGATGGCTGCGCTGACGCTTTGTTGCTCGATTGAAATATATGACCCAACCTGGGCAATGGTTTTACAGTTGCCCTTTTTCGCCTGTGGATCTGAGTGAACGTGAGCAGACTGCTGATCGTCGACGACGATATGGAAATCTTGTCGTTGCTGAAGAAGTTCTTCCTTCAGCATGCCTATGAGGTGGATGTCGCCCCGCACGGCGAGGCGATGTGGGCGGCGATCGCCCAGCAGCGCCCGGACACCATCATTCTCGACCTGATGCTGCCTGGTGAAGGCGGCCTGAGCCTGTGCCAGAAAGTCCGCGCGCAAACCGGCATCCCGATCATCATGCTCACTGCCATGGCCGAACTGAGCGACCGCATCGTCGGCCTGGAACTGGGCGCCGACGACTACCTGACCAAGCCGTTCGCCCCGCGTGAGCTGCTGGCGCGGTTGCGCGCCTTGCAGCGCCGGGTAGGCGAACGGCAAGTGCCCGTCAGCGAACCGTCACGGCCGATAATCGGCTTTGCCGGTTGGCACCTGGACATCACCGCGCGCGAGCTGCGCTCGCCTGAAAACGTGATGATTCCACTGTCTGGCGGTGAGTTCGATCTGTTGCTGGTGTTTCTCGAGCATCCACAGCGCATCCTCACCCGCGAGCAACTGATCGATCTCACCCACGGCCAAGGCCACGACGCTTATGACCGCAGCATCGACGTGCAAGTCAGCCGCCTGCGGCGCAAGATCGAGCCCGACAGCAAGCGCCCGGACCTGATCCGCACCGTGCGCAATGGCGGCTACATGTTCACCGCCAAGGTCAGCCGCTCGTGACAACACCGCGCTGGCGCCGCGATACCCTCAACCGGCGCATCGCCCTGACCATCCTGGTGGCGATGCTGATCTCGTTGGCCCTCAATGCCCTATTCGTGCAGGTGGCAGGCATCTGGGCGCGGCCGCCGATCGACCGCACTGGCCTGCTGGACCAGATTGCCGCCACCGCGCGAGTGATCGAAGCCGCCCCAGCGCCCCTGCGCCCGCAATTGGCCAATGCCGCCAGCAGCCCCATGCTGCAGGTGCAATGGCAAGCCGAGCGCCGCGCATTCGATCTGCCCCCGGGTGGCGCGCAGGTCGACCCCGGCAAAGTGCCCGTGCTGCGCCAATTGCTCGGCAATCAGCGGGAAATCGAAGTCTACCGGCCCAGTGACTGGCCCAGCGGCAGCGCCCAGGCGCGGTATGCGGTGCTGATCGAGTTCGGCGATGGCAGCTGGCTGTCCTTCGTGCCACCCGAGCGCAGCTGGGGTCTGAACTTGCCGGCCCGCATTGGCGTGATCATCGCCCTGGGGCTGATCGCCACCTTGCTGGTCGCCTGGATCGCCACCCACCAACTGGCCAAGCCCCTGCAACGCTTTGCCGGTGCGGCCCGGCGCTTTGGAGGTGATCTAAGCGCGCCACCGATCAAGCTTGAAGGTCCCCACGAAATCCGCCAGGCGATCATCGCCTTCAATACCATGCAAGCGCAGATTCAGCATTTCATCGCTGAGCGCACCCACATGCTCGCAGCCATCTCCCACGACCTGCGTGCGCCGTTGACGCGGATGCGCTTGCGCAGTGAGTTCATGGAAGACCTCGACCACCAGCGCAAACTGATTCGCGATGTCGAAGAAATGCAGTCGATGATCAACGCCGCCCTGGCGTTTTTCCGCGAAGACACGGCGCTGGAGCAAAGCACCGCGTTCGATCTGTCGGAGCTGCTGCAAACCATCATCGACGACTACCGCGACCAAGGCATTGCCGTCGACTTCGCCGGCCCCGCGCACCTGGTGTATGACGGCCGGCCGCTGAGCATCAAGCGCGTGGTGGTCAACCTGCTGGACAATGCAGTGAAGTATGGCCGACAGCCGCGCATTGATCTGAGCAGTGACCAGCAAGCTGTGCGCATCGAGGTTAGCGACCAAGGGCCCGGGATTCCCGAACCCGCCCTGCAGCGCGTGTTCGACCCATTCTTTCGTCTTGAAAGCTCGCGCAACCGCGACACCGGCGGGGTTGGCCTGGGCCTGTCGGCAGCGCGGGCGATCGTGCGTGAGCAAGGCGGCGAGCTCACCCTGCGCAATGGCAGTGGCTCAGGGCTGATTGCGCAGGTTGAGCTGCCGGGACGTAGCTGAAGCAAATCTGCAGGGGCTGTACCGGCCCTATCGCGGGCAAGCCCGCTCCTACAGGCCGGCGGGTGCCTCTGCAGGTACGGGCCCGCGATAGCGCCGGCGATGCCCCCGTAGGAACGGGCTTGCTACGCGATAGCGCCGGCGATGCCCTCGTAGGAGCGGGCTTGCCCCGCGATAGGGCCAGCAACCGCTACCTCTCAGTCCTGGGCGCGCTCAGCCTCGGCAAACGCCTGCTCGGCATCCCAGCCACCACCCAGCGCAGCAATCAACTGCACACTGGCCACCAGCCGCCCTTGCAACAGGGTCAGTACACTGCGCTCGTTACTCAGGGCAGTGGTCTGCACATTGACCACATCCAGATAGCCAATCAACCCAGCGCGATACTGGTTCTCGGTCAGGCGCAGCGACTCACGGGCAGCGTCCAGCGCCTCCTGGCGCACCACCGCCTCGTCGCCGTAGACCTTGAGCTGGACCAGGTAGTTCTCGACTTCCTTGAAGCCGTCGAGCACGGTCTGGCGATACTGCGCCACGGTCTGGTCATACACCGCAACGGTGCGATCGACCTCGGCGCTGCGCTTACCGGCATCGAACAAGGTCATGGCCAGCGATGGCCCCACCGACCAATAGCGGTTGGGCAGCTCGATCCAGTTGCTGAAGCTGCTGCTCGAATAGCCGCCACTCATGCTCAGGCTCAAGTCTGGGAAGTACGCCGCACGCGCCACGCCGATATTGGCGTTGGCCGCCATTACGTTGCGCTCCGCCGAGGCGATATCGGGGCGCCGTTCCAAGAGCTGCGAGGGCAACGAAACGGGAATCTGCGGCAAGGCCGGTATCGACTTGCTGTCAGCCAGGGCGAAATTGGCCGGGGCCTTGCCCATCAGCACGGCAATGGCGTTCTCGTACTGCGCGCGCTGCCAGATCAGGTCGATCAGGTCGGCCTGGGTGCTTTTGAGCTGGGTGCGCGCCTGGGCCACCGCATCCGGGCCGGAAACACCGGCGCGGTACTGGTTCTCGGTCATCTTCAGCGAACGCTCATAGGCAGCCACGGTGGCCTCCAACAAGCGCTTCTGCTCATCGATGACGCGCAGTTGCAGGTAGTTCTGCACCAGTTCCGACTGCAAGCTAAGGCGAATCGCCGCCAAGTCGGCAAAGCTGGCTTGCGCGCTGGCTTCGTTGGCATTGAGCGTCTCGCGCAGCTTACCCCACAGGTCGATCTCCCAACTGACGCCGAGCTGGGCGTTGTAGGTATTGCGGATGCCGCTGCTGTTGTTCGACAGGCTTGAGCTGCTACTGCCAGTACCTTGCGCCGAACGGGTCTTGCCGGCCGACAGGTCGAGGCTGGGGAACAGCGAAGCGCGGCTGCTGCGAATCAGTGCCGTCGCCTGGCGGTATTGGGCCTCGTACTGGGCAACGGTCTGGTTGCTGCGGTTGAGTTCTTCGACCAGGGCATTGAGCCCGGCATCGCCATACAGCTCCCACCAGGCGCCACGGGCAATAGCGTCGGAGGGATTGGCCTGGGTCCAGCCTTCGGCCTGCTCGAATTGCGCAGGCGTGGCCAGCTCCGGCCGCTGGTAGTCGGGGCTCAAGGTGCAGGCACTGAGCATCAGTGCGCACAGGCTGGCGCCGAGCAGTCGCGAGCCGCGGCCACGGCCCAGCTGCTGCAGGGCACGGTGAAGTGGGGTCTGGGCAAAGTTCATAGCGGGGTATCCAGAGCGGCGTCGGTGCGCACGCCGCGCCAACGGTTGAATCGGTGACGCAGGCGGTCGAGGTAGAGGTAGACCACCGGCGTTGTGTATAGGGTCAGGACCTGGCTAAACACCAGACCGCCAATGATGGTCAGGCCCAATGGCTGGCGCATCTCGGCACCTTCGGCGCTGCTGAGCATCAACGGCAGCGCGCCGAGAATGGCGGCGATGGTGGTCATCAGGATCGGCCGCAGACGCAGCAGGCACGCGCGGCGAATCGACTCCTCCGGGCTCATGCCTTGCTGACGCTCCAGTTGCAGGGCCAGATCGATCATCAGGATGGCGTTCTTTTTCACCACACCGATCAACAGGAACAGGCCAAGCAGCGAGATCAGGCTGAACTCGCCACCGGTGACGTACAACGCCAACAACGCGCCGACGCCGGCCGAGGGCAAGGTCGAGAGAATGGTCAGCGGGTGGATGTAGCTCTCGTAGAGAATGCCCAGCACCAGGTAAACCAGCACCAGCGCGCCAAGGATCATCAGTGGCTGGCCTTCCTGGGTCTTGGTAAAGGCATCGGCGGTGCCACCGAGCTTGGCGATCACTTCCTCGGGCAGGCCGAGCTTGGCCACTGCCCTCTCCACCGCGGCCATCGCCTGGTCGGGGCTGTAGCCTTCGGCAACGTCGAAGGCGATATCTTCGGCGGCGAACTGGCCCTCGTGGCTGACACGGTCATTGGCCAGACTGTTCTCGTAGCGGGCGAAGGCCGACAGCGGTACACGTGCGCCGTCCGCAGTGATTACCTGGACTTGCTCCAGGGTGCTCGGGTCCCAGGCATACTTGGGGTTGATCTCCAGCACGACCTGGTACTGGTTGAGGCTGTCGTAGATGGTCGAGATCTGCCGCTGGCTGTAGGCGTTGTTGAGCACGCTGGTGACCATTTCCATGTCGATGCCCAGGCGCTTGGCCTGATCGCGGTCGACGACCAGGGTCACTTGCTGGGTGCCGGCGCCATCACGGGCGTCGATGGCGGTCAACTCAGGCAGTGCGCGCAAGGCCGCGGTGACTTTCGGGAACCACTCGCGCAATGCCGCCAGGTCACCACTTTGCAGGGTATACAGGTACTGCGAGGTGGTCTGGTCGCGCCCGCCGCCGCCCAATTGCAGGTCCTGGTCGGCCATCAGGTAAAGCCGCCCGCCTGGCACCTTGGGCATTTCCTTGCGCAGGCGTTCGATCACCTGCTGGGCGTTGAGCTTGCGCTCGGCAATCGGCTTGAGGCGGACCAGAACCATGGCGTTGTTGGTACCGCTATTGCCACCAATGAAGCCGGCCACGCTCTGCACGGCCGGGTCTGCGAGCAGCGCGCGGCGGTAGACCTCCATCTTCGGCTGCATCACGGTGAACGACAACCCGTCGTCGCCGCGGATGAAGCCCATCAGCTGACCGGTGTCTTGCTGCGGCATCAGGGTCTTGGGCACCACCACGTACAGGGCGACGTTGACCCCGATGGTCACCAGCAAGCTGAGCAGGGTCAGGCGGCGATGACGCAAGACCCAACCCAGGCTGCGGTCGTAACCGGCGACCATGCGCTGGTGAACCTTGTCGCTCCAGCGTTGCAAGCGGTTCTGCTCCTGCTGGTGCGGGCGCAACCAGCGCGCGCAGAGCATCGGCGTGAGGGTCAGCGATACCACCAGCGAGACGATGATCGCTGCGGCCAGGGTGATGGAAAACTCCTGGAACAGGCTACGCACGATCCCGCCCATGAACAGGATCGAGACGAACACCGCAACCAGCGAGACGTTCATCGACAGCAGGGTGAAGCCCACTTCCTTGGCGCCGAGGAACGCCGCGCGCATCGGTGGCTCGCCGTTCTCGATATGCCGGGAGATGTTCTCCAGCACCACGATGGCATCGTCCACCACCAGGCCGGTGGCCAGAATCAGCGCCATCAGCGACAGGTTGTTCAGGGAAAACCCGCACAGGTACATGACCGCGAACGTGCCGACCAACGACACCGGCACCGCTAGGCTTGGGATCAGCGAGGCGCGCAGGTTGCCGAGGAACAGGTACACCACCAGGATCACCAGCACCACCGCGATCAACAAGGTGTGCTCGGCTTCCTTGAGGGTCGCCTTGATCACCGGCGAGCGGTCCATGGCGATGTTCAGCTTGACGCTGGCTGGCAGCAGCGATTCCAGGGCCGGCAGCTGCGCCTTGATCTGCTCGACGGTTTCGATGATGTTGGCGTTGTTCTGTCGGTTGATCACCAGCAACACCGCGCTCTGGTCGTTGAAGAAGCCGCTGTTGTAACGGTTCTCGACGCTGTCGGTGATCGTCGCCACATCAGACAGGCGCAGGATCGAGCCATCGCTCTGGCGAATCACCAGTGGCGCGTAGTCCTTGGCTTTCTCCAACTGGTCGTTGGCGCGCACCTGCCAATTGCGTTCGGCGTCTTCGACAAAGCCCATCGGCCGGCGCTGGTTGGCGTTGGCCACCGCCGTGCGCACTTCATCCAGCGACAGCGCGTATTGGTTGAGTAGCTGTGGCTCCAGCGAGATGCGCACCGCTGGCAGCGAGCTGCCGCCGATCTGCACTTCCCCTACCCCGCTGACCTGGGCCAGGCTTTGCGACAGGATGGTGTCGGCCAGGTCATACAGCTGACCCTTCTGCAAAACGTCGGAGGTCAACGACAGGACCATGATCGGCGCCTGCGATGGGTTGATCTTCTTGTAGGTAGGCATGCTGCGCATGCCGCTGGGCAGCAAGTTGCGAGTCGCATTGATTGCCGCCTGCACCTCGCGTGCCGCGCCATCGATATCGCGGCCTTGCTCGAAACCGATGATCACCCGGGTCGAGCCCTGGTTGGAGCTACTGGTCAGGGTGGTGACCCCGGCGATGGCACCGAGCTTGCGCTCCAGTGGCGTGGCTACGGTGGAAGCCATGACCTCGGGGCTTGCGCCCGACAAGTTGGCCGACACCACGATCACCGGGAAGTCCATCTGCGGCAGCGGCGCCACCGGTAGCAAGCCGAAACTGACCCCACCGAGCAGCATGATCGCCAGGCTCAGCAGCATGGTCGCCACTGGCCGGCGGATGAACGGGCCGGAGAGATTCATGCCTTGGCCTGCTTGGCGTCAGCAGCCGGACGCCAGCGGCGGGCCAGGCGGTCGAAGTACAGGTAGATGACCGGCGTGGTGAATAGCGTCAGCACCTGGCTGACCAGCAGCCCGCCGACCATCACCAGGCCCAGCGGCTGACGCAGCTCGGCACCGGAGCCGGTGGCGAGCATCAGCGGCACCGCGCCGAACAACGCGGCCAGGGTGGTCATCAGGATCGGCCGGAAGCGCAGCAGTGCTGCCTGGTAGATCGCCTCCTGCGGCGCCATGCCCTGATTGCGTTCGGCCTCCAAGGCGAAGTCGATCATCATGATGGCGTTCTTCTTGACGATACCGATCAGCAGGATGATGCCGATGATCGCGATCATGCCCAGGTCATTACCGCTGAGGATCAACGCCAGCAAGGCGCCGACCGCTGCCGACGGCAGGGTCGAGAGGATGGTTACCGGATGGATGTAGCTCTCGTACAGCACGCCAAGCACGATGTACATGGTCACCACCGCCGCCAGGATCAGCAGCAAGGTGCTCGACAACGAAGCCTGGAAGGCTTCGGCGGCGCCTTGGAAACGGGTCTGTACGCCAATGGGCATGCCGATGTCCTGCTGCACCTGCTCGATGGCCTGGACTGCCTCGCCCAAGGCCACGCCTGGCGCCAGGTTGAACGACATCATCACCGCCGGGAACTGGCCGATGTGCGAGATCGCCAGCTGCGCCTGGCGCTGCTCGATACGCGCCAGGGCCGAGAGGCGCACCTGGCCACCGTCGCTGGCCTTGACGTGGATCGACTCCAGCGCCGCTGGGCCGATGCTCGCCGCAGCCTGCGACTGCAGCACCACGCGGTACTGGCTAGCCTGGGTATAGATGGTGGAAATCTGGCGTTGGCCGAAGGCGTCGTACAGGGCATTGGTGATCTGCGCCACGTTGATGCCCAGGCGGCTGGCCATGTCACGGTCGATCACCAGGTAGACCTGTAGGCCCTTGTCTTGCAGGTCGCTGGCGACATCGCGCAGCTCGGCGCGCTGCTGCAGGGCCTGGACCAGCTTGCCGCTCCACTGCGCGAGCATGTCGGCGTCTGGGGAGGACAGGCTGAACTGGTACTGGGTGCGACTGACCCGATCTTCGATGCTCAAGTCCTGCACTGGCTGCATGAACAAGCGAATACCCACCAGCTTGTCGACCTGCGGTTGCAGTCGATCGATCACCTGGCTGGCAGTGACGTCGCGCTCGCCATGGGGCTTGAGGTTGATCAGCAGGCGGCCACTGTTGAGCGTGGCGTTGTCACCATCGACGCCGATATACGAGGACAGGCTCTGCACCGAAGGGTCTTGCAGAATGACCTTGCTCAGCGCCTGCTGGCGCTCGCTCATGGCGGTGAATGAGGTCGATTGCGGCGCTTCGGAGATGCCCTGGATCACCCCGGTGTCCTGCACCGGGAAGAAGCCCTTGGGCACGATCATGTAGAGGAACACGGTCAACACCAGGCTGCCAACCGCCACCAGCAACGTAAGCGGCTGGTGCTTGAGGACCCACTGCAGGCCCCGCCCATAGTGCTCGATCAGCCAGTCGATCCACGCGCCGCTGGCACGGTAGAAGCGGCTCTGCTCTTCCTCCTTGGGCTCGCGCTTGAGCAAGCGCGCGCACATCATCGGGGTCAAAGTCAGCGACACCACCAGGGAAATCAGGATGGCCACGGCCAAGGTGATGGCGAACTCACGGAACAGCCGGCCGACCACGTCGGCCATGAACAGCAGCGGGATCAGTACGGCAATCAGCGAGAAGGTCAGCGAGATCAGGGTAAAGCCAATCTGCCGCGCGCCCATGAGCGCCGCCTGCATCGGCGTCTCGCCCTCCTCGATGTGCCGGGAGATGTTCTCCAGCATGACGATGGCATCGTCCACCACGAAGCCGGTGGCGATGGTCAGAGCCATCAGGGTCAGGTTGTTGATGGAAAAGCCCGCCAGGTACATCACACCGAAGGTGCCGATCAACGACAGCGGCACGGCAATCGAGGGAATGATGGTCGCACTGAAGCGGCGCAGGAACACGAAGGTCACCATCACCACCAGGACGATGGCGATCAGCAGCTCGTGCTGCACGTCGGTAACGGCGGCGCGGATGGTCTGGGTGCGGTCGGTGAGTACCATCACATCGAGGCCGGCCGGTAGGTTGTCGGTGATCGATGGCAGCAGATCCTTGATCCGGTCGACCACTTCAATGACGTTGGCCCCCGGCTGGCGCTGGATATTGAGCAGCACCGCCTGGCTCTCGTTGGCCCAGGCCGCCAGGCGCTCGTTTTCGGCACCATCGACGATTTCGGCGACGTCCTTCAGCCGCAGCGGCGCGCCATTGGTGTAGGCGAGGATGAGGTTGGCGTATTCCTCGGGCGAGCGCAGCTGGTCGTTGGCATCGAGCATCGACACCCGGGTCGGGCCGTCGAAGTTGCCCTTGGGCTGGTTGACGTTGGAGGCGCCGATCAAGGTGCGCACGTCATCCAGGTTCAAGCCATTGGCAGCCAGGGCGTCGACGTTGACCTTGATCCGCACTGCCTGGCGCTGGCCGCCAGCGATGCTGACCATGCCCACGCCGCTGATCTGGGCGAGCTTTTGCGCTACCCGGGTATCGACCAGGTCGTTGAGCTTGGGCAACGGCATGGTCTTGGACGAGATGGCCAGGGTCAGCACCGGGGTATCGGCCGGGTTGACCTTGTTGTACACCGGGGGGGCCGGCAGGTCGCTGGGCAATAGGTTGCTGGCGGCGTTGATCGCTGCCTGCACCTGCTGCTCGGCGACGTCCATGTTCATGTCCAGGCTAAAGCGCAGGGTCAGCACCGAGGCGCCGCCGGAGCTGGTCGAAGCCATCTGGGTCAGGCCTGGCATCTGGCCGAACTGGCGCTCGAGGGGCGCGGTAACCGCACTGGTCATCACCTGCGGACTGGCACCGGGATACAGGGTCATGACCCGTATAGTCGGGTAGTCGACCTGGGGCAAGGCCGCGACTGGCAGCAGCTTGTAGGCGATCAGGCCGGCCAGGACGATGGCCAGCATGCTCAGCGTGGTGGCGACCGGCCGCAGGATGAACAGGCGCGAGAGGTTCATGCGCCCGCCTTGTCCGACTTACCGGCCTCGATCGCGCCATTGGCGTCCTGGCCTTGCAAATGCTGACCGGGGGTGGTCGGCACTTGCGAGCTGTCTTCGACCACTTCGACCTTGCTGCCTTCGCGCAGGCGGTCGGTGCCTTCCAGCACCAATCGATCACCGGCAGCCAGGCCTTCGAGGATTACACTGCGTTCGCCATCGCTGGCACCGACCTTGAGCTTGCGCACATTGACCGTGTTCTGTTCGTTGACCACGTAGGCGAAGGTGCCTTCATTACCGAACTGGATCGCCGCGGCCGGCGCCAAGACCACCTGTTTGAGGGTATCGGCAAGCAGGCGCACGTTGACGAACTGATTGGGGAACAGGGCCTGGTCCTTGTTTTCGAAGCGGCCCTTGAACTTGAGGGTGCCGGTGGTGGTGTCGATCTGGTTATCCAGGCTGCCGAGCACACCGGTGGCCTGCAATTTGCTGTCGCCACGGTCCCAGGCCTCGACGGGTAACGCCGCGCCGCTGCGGTAGCGCTCGAGCACGGTGCTCAGCTCGGTTTCCGGCAGAGTGAAGGCGACGCTGATCGGCTCGGTCTGGGTGATGACCACCAGTGCAGTGGTGTCATTGGCAGCAACCAGGTTGCCCAGGTCGAGCTGACGCAGGCCCAGGCGCCCGTTGATCGGTGCGCGGATCTGGGTGAATTCGAGGTTCAGTCGGGCATCGCTTACCGCTGCCTGGTTGGTCTTGACCAAGCCCTGGAACTGCGCCACCTGTGCTTCGGCGGTGTCCAGGGTTTGCTTGGCGATGCTGTCTTCAGCGTACAGGCCTTTATAGCGCGCCACGTCGACCTGGGCGTTCTTCAACTGCGCCTGGTTTTGCGCCAGCGTGCCTTCGGCCTGCTGCAAGGCGATGCGGTAGCTGCGCGGATCGATCTCGGCGAGCAGGTCGCCAGCCTTGACCTGCTGACCTTCCTTGAAGTGGATCTTGACCAGCTCACCGGCAACGCGGCTGCGCACATTGACCGTGTTGTTCGCCGTGACCGTGCCCAACGCCTTGTAATACAGCGGGAAGTCGCCGACCTGCACCGGTTCGACTCGCACCGGCACCGCCTCGGTCGAGCCACCAAAGCCTGGGCGGCCATTTTTCCCCATGCGCCCGGCCGGTTCCTTGGAGGTCGACGCAGCGGGCCACAGCCACCAGGCCAGCAAGGCCACCAGTAGCAGGATCAGCAGGCCGATGAGCCAGCGACGAGGGGAGCGGGAGACGGAAGCTTGCATGGGTTGAACGAACCTTGTTCGGAAACGGCGACGTGGGAGGGTGAACGATAAGCATTGAGACCGGTTTAGCAAAGCGGCTTTACCAGGCATTTACCTTTGGCTGACGTTGCTAAAACGATGAACTTTAAATGAAAACGGCCTGGAAATCGTTCCAGGCCGTTTCAGGGTGTTGCTGTTGGGGCCGCTGTGCGGCCCATCGCAGGCAAGCCAGCTCATACAGGGGCTAAGTCGCCCTTCAGATCCGCGATTACTTCAGGACAGCCAGCGCTGCCTCGTAGTTCGGCTCTTCAGCGATCTCGCCAACCAGCTCGCTATGCAGGACTTTGTCGTTCTCGTCCAGCACTACGACCGCGCGGGCAGCCAGGCCAGCCAGCGGGCCGTCAGCAATGGCCACGCCGTAGTTCTCGAGGAACTCCCGACCACGCAGGGTCGACAGGTTCTTGACGTTTTCCAGGCCTTCGGCACCGCAGAAACGCGCTTGGGCGAACGGCAGGTCAGCCGACACGCACAGCACCACGGTGTTGGCCAGGTCATTGGCCTGGGCGTTGAACTTGCGTACCGAGGTAGCGCAGGTTGGGGTATCGACGCTTGGGAAGATGTTCAGCACCTTGCGCTTGCCGGCGAAGTCCTTCAGCGACTGGTCAGACAGGTCTGCACCAACCAGCGAGAAGGCGGGAGCCTGGGCGCCGGCCTTCGGCAGGACACCTTTGACCTGAACTGGGTTGCCTTTGAGGGTCACTTGAGCCATGAGCGTAATCCTTATACGGGGTTTGGAAAGGACACTGAGTTAAGCATGAAGCTGCGCCCAAGCCTATGGCCGCACATAAAAATGTCCGGGTGGCGACAGCCGACCCGGACATTTCTTACAACAATAACGCGATCAGCCCAGCAAGCTGTCTACCAGCGAGTAGACCACCGAGGTAATGGCGACCAGACCCACCACCACCACGAACACATTGGACATCGCGCCACTGTACTTGCGCATCGACGGCACTTTGCGGATGGCGTACATCGGCATCAGGAACAGCAGCACGGCGATGATCGGCCCGCCGAGCGATTCGATCATGCCCAGGATGCTCGGGTTGAGCGTGGCGACGATCCAGCACACCACCAGCATCAGCGCGGCGACCATGCGGTCCAGGGCCTTGGCACCTGGACGCAGGCCGGCCTTGCTGATGATGCCTTTAAGGCCTTCGCTGGCGCCAATGTAGTGGCCCAGGAACGACTTGGCGATGGCAATGAAGGCAATCAATGGCGCGGCAAAGGCGATGGTCGGATTGCTGAAATGGTTGGCCAGGTACGACAGGATCGACAAGTTCTGCGCCTTGGCTTCAGCCAGTTGCGCGCTGTCCAGGGTCAGTACGCAGCTGAACACGAAGAACAGCACCATGGCCACCATCAGCAGGTGGGCACGCGACAGGATCTGCCCGCTGCGCTGATCGGCATGCTCGCCATAGCGACGTTTCTGGTCGACGGCGAACGCCGAGATGATCGGCGAGTGGTTGAAGGAGAACACCATCACCGGAATCGCCAGCCACACGGTGTGCAGGAAGGCCGAGCCAGACGGCACCTGCATGGCGGTGTCGAGGATGCCGCCACTCCAGTGCGGCACCAGGTACAGCGCCAGCAGCGCCAGGGCAACGATGAACGGGTAGACCAGCAGGCTCATGACCTTGACCGTGGCCTGCTCGCCGCAGCGCACGATCGCCAGCAGGCCCAGGATCAACACGAACGACAGCAGCGCGCGCGGTGGCGGGGTCATGTGCAGTTGGTGCTGCATGAAGCTGGTGACCGTGTTGGTCAACGCCACGCTGTAGATCAGCAGGATCGGGAAGATGGCAAAGAAGTACAGGATGGTGATCAGTGCACCGGCCTTGATGCCGAAATGCTCTTCGACCACCTCGGTGATGTCGCCGCTGCGCCCGGACAGGACAAAGCGGGTCAGGCCGCGGTGAGCGTAGTAAGTCATGGGGAATGCGAGGATAGCGAGGATCAGTAGCGGCCAGAAGCCGCCCAGGCCTGCGTTGATCGGCAGGAACAGGGTTCCGGCGCCGATAGCCGTGCCAAACAGGCCCAGCATCCAGGTAGTGTCTTGACGCGACCAGCTGTCGAGGACGGCGGGGGACGATTGTTCGAAGCGTTGTTCAACGCCTTGGGCCTGCTCATTCATTCCGGGTGCAACTCCACTCGCAAGACTGCAACAGGCTGAGAGTGGCGAAACAGAGGGATCGCACACCTCAACCGAAAAGAGGGGCGCGATTGTGCACTGAAAGGTTGCACTTGCGAAGCCCCGCCCGAGGGACGGTTGCACCTTTTACGTGTACGAATCGGGGATCTGCAATGTCATGGGTGTGGGAGCGGGCTTGCCCCGCGATAACGATCTGGCCGACAGCACTCGGCTACCGACCAGAACGCAATCCTATCAACCTTGCTGAACCGCGGCGAACGCCTCGGCAACACGGCGCAGGTTGTCTGGGCGCAGCCCCGACATGCAGACCCGGCCGCTGTCGATCAGGTAAACGCCGAACTCGTCGCGCAGACGGCGCACTTGCTCGACGTTGAAGCCGGTGTAGCTAAACATGCCACGCTGCTCGAGGAAGAACTGGAAGTCCTGACCTGGCAACAGCTCGCCGAGCAGATCGACCAGGCCCTGGCGCATTTGCAGGATACGCTTGCGCATCACTTCGACTTCCGCCGCCCACTGGGCATTGAGCCCGGCATCGCCCAGTACGCCTGCTACCAACTGCGCACCAAATGCCGGTGGGCTGGAGTAGTTGCGGCGCACAGTGGCCTTGAGCTGACCCAACACGCTCTGCGCGGTCGCCTGGTCATCACAGACCACCGACAGCCCCCCTACCCGCTCGCCATACAGCGAGAAGATTTTCGAGAACGAGTTGCTGACCAGGCACGGCACACCGGCACGGGCCATTTCGCGAATGGCGTAGGCGTCTTCAACCAGGCCTTCGCCAAAGCCTTGATAGGCGATATCGAGGAACGGAATCAGCTCACGCGCCTTGACCACTTCGACCACTTGCTGCCATTGGCTCTGGTCCAGGTCGACACCGGTCGGGTTGTGGCAGCACGGGTGCAGCAGCACCACGCTGTTTGGCGCCAAGGTCTGCAGGGTTGCCAGCATGCCGGCAAAGTCCACCCCACGGGTGCTCGCATCGAAGTACGGGTAGGTGTTGACCTTGAAACCTGCACCTTCGAAGATGGCCCGGTGGTTGTCCCAGGTCGGATTGCTCACCCAGACTTCGGACTGCGGGAAGTAGCGCTTGAGGAAGTCGGCGCCGACTTTCAGCGCACCAGAACCACCGACTGTCTGCACGGTGGCCACCCGCCCGCCAGTGACGGCCGGATGATCGCTACCGAACAGCAGTGCCTGGATCGCTTGGCGGTAGCTGGCCAGGCCTTCCATCGGCAGGTACAGCGAAGCTTCATGGGGCTGACCGGCCAGGCGCTTTTCCACCTCGGCCACGGCCGCCAGCTGCGGCACGACGCCGGCCTCATCGTAGTACAGGCCGATACTCAGGTTGACCTTGTCGGCACGCGGGTCGGCCTTGAAGGTCTCCATCAACGAGAGGATCGGATCGCCGGCATAGGCATCGACATGTTTGAACACAGCGCACAGCTCCTTGAATCAGGACAGTTCGGAAATGCTTGAGCGAGGATACCCGCAGTTGCGCCCAAGGAACATCACCTTGGTGCAACAGAGTCAGTGCAAGGCTGCACGACCCGCCAGGTGTGTCCCTTGCACGACTACTAGTAGGAGCGGGCTTGCCCCGCGATAGCGCCAGTTCAGCCAGCCATTGCCTCAAGCTCGTGCAACTCCTGCTCGGTCAACGCCACCCCTTCACGCTCAGCCACCTCGCGCTCGCGATAACGCCGCTCACCCGGCATGCGCGTCAACCCCACCGCCTGCATCTGCGCAACCAGCTCGCGGCTGCGCTGGGCAAAGCGATCACCCTCGGCCTTACTTGGGTCAATGACGATGATCAGCTGCCCAGTCCAAGGCGTCTTCGCCCCCGGATGACCGTTCCAATCGAACTCCCAGGAGAAGTTGCCGCCGGTCAATGCCGCTGCCAGCAGCTCGACCATCATCGACAGCGCCGAGCCCTTGTGCTCGCCAAACGGCAATAGCGCGCCACCTTCAAGAATCGCCTTGGGGTCAGTGGTCGGCTGGCCATTGGCATCCACCCCCATGCCCAGCGGCAGTTGCTGACCGGCGCGCGCCGCGATCTGCACATCGCCATGGGCCATGGCGCTGGTAGCCATGTCGAAGACGATCGGGTCAGTCCCGGCGCACGGTGCAGCGAAGGCAATCGGGTTGGTGCCGAACAGCGGTTTGCTGGCGCCATGGGGCACCACGCAGGTCATGCTGTTGACCACGCTGAGCGCCACCAGGCCCTCATCGGCGAACGGCTCGACATCCGGCCAAAGGGCCGCGAAATGGTGCGAGTTGTGAATCGCCAGCACGGCAATCCCGGCGCTGCGCGCCTTCTCGACCAGCAGCGCGCGCGCCGCAGCCAGCGCGGGTTGGGCAAAGCCACCGCCGGCATCGACCCGGACATACCCCGACGCCACATCACTGACCTGCGCGACGGCCTTGCCGTTGACCCAGCCACTGGCCAGGGTCGAGACGTAGCCGGGAATGCGGAACACGCCATGGCTATGGGCGCCGTCACGCTGGGCACTGGCGCAGTTGAACGCCAGCGCACTGGCGACTTGCTGGCTGCAGCCATGGCGCTCGAGGATCGCTTGCAGCAACGCCTGCAATTGGGCAAACGGCACGCGCACGACAGCGCTGGTGGAGGGTGCGGACATCTGAAGCTCCTTTCTTGGAATTATTGGAATCGCAATGGCAACAGCGTTGGCAATGACAAAAACTTTCATGCATGTGACAGCTATCTGTCAAATGTTGACTTGGTGACAGAAAAGATCCATTTTCTATTTCACGCCTCACCCAGCCCGGAGCACGTCATGAGCCAATCGATCAAGCAACGCCTGGAGCACAGCCTGCACAGTGCTGCCGCCTCGGGCCGCAAGATCGCCAGCTACATGCTCGGCAACCTGCACGAACTGCCGTTCCAGACTTCGGCGAGCATCGCCGAGAAGCTTGGCGTCAGCGAATCCAGCGTTGGTCGCTTCTGCCGCTCGCTCGGCTATGCCCACTTGAAGGCGCTCAAGCAAGACCTGCAAAGCGACCTGGGCGATGGCCCATGGCTGGTGGGTGACCGTTTGCAAGAATATCGCCAGAAGCACGACGACAGTCAAAGCAGCGGCAGCCTGGAGCTGGAAATCGCCGCCCTGGTGCGGGTGCATGAGTACAGCCGCACCGAGGCCTGGCACCAGGTTGCCCAGCGCCTGGCACAACGGCCGCGGGTGTTCATCGCCGGGTTTCAGACCGAGCGCGGCGTCGCCCAATGCATGACCCACCTGCTGCACTACCTGCGCGATGGCGTGCAGGTGGTCGACGGCAGCGCCGGGCACTTTGGCGAGGTCCTGCTTGGCCGCCCAGACCACAGTGCGCTGGTGGTATTCGAGGCGCGCCGCTATTCACGCCACGCCCTGATGCTGTGCCAGAAGGCACGCCAGGCGGGCATTCCGGTCACCCTGGTGACCGACACTTTCTGTGACTGGGCCGATGCCAATGCCGATGAGGTATTTCGCATCCCCACCGAGTTCAATCTGTTTTGGGAATCCACCTCGGCGATGCTGTCGTGGGTGCACCTGATGGTCAACGAGGTCTGCAAGAAACTCGGGCCTGATGTTGAAAAGCGCTTGGAAGCGACTGCCGCTCTACATAACGAGTTCGTCGGCTACACCTCGTGGCCGGCGGGAAAACAACAATAGCAAGCGAGCAACCCTAGAGGTGCAAGATGAACAAGACCATGGCTATGGTGGGTGCGTGCGCCCTGCTGCTGGCGGGGACTGCCAGCGCCGAGACCCTGCGTTTCGCCACTGAAGGCGCTTATCCGCCGTTCAACTATGTCGATGCCGACAACAAGCTGCACGGCTTCGATATCGATATCACCCACGCCCTGTGCGAGCAGATGAAAGTCGAGTGCACCCTGGTCGCGCAAGACTGGGAAGGCATCATTCCGGCGCTGATGGCGCGCAAATACGATGCCGTGGTCGCCTCGATGATCGACACCGAGGAGCGGCGCAAGAAGATCGCTTTCACCAACCACTATTACCGCACCCCGCTGACCGTCGCGGTAGCCAAGGACAGCCCCATCAGCGACGCCCAGACCGACTTCAAGGGCTACACCGTTGGCGCGCAGTCGTCCTCGACCCAGGCGATCTACGCCGAGGACGTGTACGCCAAGGCCGGCGCCGATGTGAAGCTCTACCCGACCATGGATGAGGCCAACGCCGACCTCGCTGCCGGACGCCTGGACGGCGTCATCGCCGACAAATTCCCCCTGCTCGACTGGCAGAAAAAGAACGGCCAGGACTGCTGCAAGATCCTCGGCGATGTCAGCAAGACCAAGGCCGATGCCGCCATCGCCGTGCGCAAGGACGACGACGCCTTGCGCGAGCGACTGAACAAGGCCCTAGGCGAGATCGTCGCCAATGGCACTTATCAGAAGATCGCCAGCAAGTATTTCGAGTTCGACATCTATAACTGATCACCTGGACATTTGCGTGGGAGTGGGCGTGCCCCCTCCACGCAAGTTCGCATGCGCTTATTGCAAGTGGGGAAACGCCCATGTTCGATCAACTGTCCTTGCTGTCTTTCGCCAGCGGTGGCTGGGGCCAGGCGCTGCTCGCCGGCGCCCTGGTGACCGTGTCGCTGGCCTTGGCTTGCCTACCTATTGGCCTGCCCCTCGGCCTGGCTGTGGCCCTGGCCGCACGCTCGCGCAAACGCCTGCCACGGGCCTGGGCAACCACTTTTTCCACGGTGTTCCGCGGCCTGCCGGAGCTGCTGACCCTGCTGATCATCTATTACGGCTGCCAGATCGCTGCGCAGAAGATCCTCGCTGCCATGGGCTATCAAGGCGAGGTGCTGATCAATACCTTCCTCGCGGCGATGATCGCCTTCAGCCTGGTATTCGCCGCCTTCTCCAGCGAAATCTGGCTGGCCGCCTTCAAGACCCTGCCCAAGGGCCAGCTTGAAGCCTGCTCGGCACTAGGCCTGAGCAAGCGCACCGGGTTCTTCAAAGTGGTGTTGCCGCAATTGACCCGCATCGCCCTGCCCGGCCTGTCCAACAACTGGTTGTCGCTGCTCAAGGACACTTCGCTGGTGTCGACCATCTCCCTGGTCGATCTGATGCGCCAGACCAACCTGGCAGTCAGCGTGACCAAGGAGCCAATGTTCTTCTATGGCGTGGCCTGCCTGGGCTACCTGCTGTTCTCGGCGCTGTCGGGCCGGGTGTTTGCCTTCATCGAGCGGCGCTGCAACCGTCACCTGCAAGGAGCACGGGCATGACTGTCGAACAACTGCTGGGGCTGGTGCTCGACCCCGAACTGCTGGAGCGCTACGGACCGCGCTTTCTCGATGGCCTGCTGGTGACCGCCAAGCTGGTGGCGATCTCGTTTACCCTCGGGGCGCTACTGGGCCTGCTGCTGGCGCTGGCGCGGATGTCCAAGCAGCCGCTGCTCAACCGCCTGGCTGCGGGGTACATCTATTTCTTCCGTGGCTCGCCACTGCTGGCCCAGCTGTTTTTGCTGTACTACGGCCTCGGCTCGCTCAAAGGCTTCTGGCAAGACTTGGGGCTATGGTGGTTCTTCCGCGAGGCCTGGTACTGCGCCGTGCTCGCCTTCACCCTGAACACTGCCGCCTACCAGGCAGAGATTTTCCGCGGCAGCCTGCTGGCCATCGCCCCGGGGCAGTACGAAGCGGCGCGCGCGCTGAACCTCAAGCGCTCGACCACCTTCTTCAAGGTGATCATGCCGCAGTCGTTGCTGGTGGCCATCGGCCCCTTGGGTAACGAGCTGATCCTCATGATCAAGGCCAGCGCCATCGTCTCGCTGGTGACCATCTATGACTTGATGGGCGTGACCAAGCTGGCCTTCTCGCGCAGTTTCGACTTCCAGATCTACCTGTGGGCAGCGGTGCTCTATCTGCTGATCGTGGAAATCGTCCGGCGCACCCTGAAACACCTGGAAGCCCGCCTGGGCCGCCACCTGAACTGACCGAAGGATACGCTCCATGCATTGCCAAACCCTTGTCCTGGGCGCCGGTATCGTCGGCGTCAGCACTGCGCTGCACCTGCAAGCGCGTGGCCGTCAGGTGATCCTGATCGACCGCGACGAGCCGGGCAGCGGCACCAGCCATGGCAACGCCGGGCTGATCGAGCGCTCCAGCGTCATTCCCTATGCGTTCCCGCGCAACCTTGGCGCGCTGCTGCGCTATGGCCTGAACCGCCAGCCAGATGTGCGCTACAGCCCGCTGCACTTGCCCAAGGCGGCGCCCTGGCTGCTGCGCTACTGGCAACAATCGGCGCCTGGCCGCCTGGCTGCGGCGGCGGCCGACATGCTGCCGTTGGTGCAGCGCAGCGTCGAGGAGCACGACGCGCTGATCGAGGCCGCCGGGCTGGCCGCACTGGTCAAGGCCAAAGGCTGGATAGAGGTGTTCCGCAACCCAGCCCTGTTCGCCCAGGCCAAACAAGAGGTCAAGGGCCTGGCCCGTTATGGCCTGCACTATGAATTTCTGGAGCGCGAGCAGCTGCAAGTACGCGAGCAGCAATTGCAAGGCGATGTCGTTGGCGGCATCCACTGGCTCGACCCGAAAACCGTCAGCAACCCCGGTGGTCTGACCCGTGGCTATGCCGCACTGTTCGTCCAGCGTGGCGGGCAGTTCCTGCACGGGGATGCCAGTAGCCTGCGCCAGGTGGATGGCAAATGGCGGGTCGACAGCCAGCGCGGAACGCTGAGCGCCGACGAGGTGGTCGCCTGCCTCGGGCCGCAATCGGCCGAGCTGTACGCACCACTGGGCTATCGCTTCCCGCTGGGCATCAAGCGTGGCTATCACATGCACTACGCCACCCGTGGCGATGCCCAACTGCAGCATTCGATCTGCGACACCCAAGGCGGCTACGTGCTGGCGCCGATGGCCCGTGGCGTGCGCCTGACCACCGGCATCGAGTTCGCCGCCAGCGATGCGCCGGCCAACGAAATCCAGCTGCAGCGCTGCGAAGCCTTGGCCCGCAAGCTGTTCCCGGCGCTTGGTGAGCGCCTGGACGACCAGCCCTGGCTGGGCCGGCGCCCGTGCATGCCGGACATGCGCCCGGTGATTGGCCCAGCCCCCAGGCACAAAGGTTTGTGGTTCAACTTCGGGCACGCCCACCATGGCCTGACTCTGGGCCCGGTCACCGGGCGCTTGCTGGCCGAAATGCTCACCGGCGAACAGCCGTTTACTGATCCTGCGCCTTACAGCGCCGCACGCTTCGACTAGAACCCCAGCGGGAGAACAACAACATGACCGCCCCTCTAAGCCTTGCCAGCCTTGCCCCCGAAGCCGACTCGCGGCCGGTGCTGATCGACATCGAAGGCCTGAACAAACACTACGGCGCCTTCCATGTCCTGCGTGATATCAACCTGCAGGTCCGCGAAGGCGAGCGGATCGTGCTCTGTGGCCCCTCGGGGTCGGGCAAGTCGACCTTGATTCGCTGTATCAATCGCCTGGAAATTGCTGAACAAGGCACTATCCAGGTTGCCGGGATCGATCTGGCCAGTAGCCGCCGCGAAGCCGCCCAGGTACGCAGCGAAATCGGCATGGTGTTCCAGCACTTCAATCTGTTCCCGCACATGAGCGTGCTGGACAATTGCCTGCTCGCCCCCACCAGTGTGCGTGGGCTATCGCGCAAGGACGCCGAGGAGCGTGCGCGGATGTACCTGAGCAAAGTCGGGATCGAGAGCCAGGCGCATAAATACCCCAGCCAGCTCTCCGGTGGCCAGCAGCAGCGGGTGGCCATCGCCCGCGCCTTGTGCATGAAGCCACGGATCATGCTGTTCGATGAGCCAACCTCGGCGCTGGACCCGGAGATGGTCGCCGAGGTGCTGGATGTGCTGGTGAAACTGGCCGATACCGGCATGACCATGCTCTGCGTCACCCATGAGATGGGCTTTGCTCGGCAGGTGGCCGAACGCGTGCTGTTTCTGGAGGGTGGGCAGATCATCGAGGACAGCCCGCCCCAGGTGTTCTTCGGGCAGCCGCGTACGGCGCGGGCGCAGGCGTTCTTGAAGCAGATCCTGCATTGAGCTAGGCAGTATGGCCCTATCGCGGGGCAAGCCCGCTCCCACGCGAACGCAGCGGCTTGCCCCCGATCATTGCAGCGCTGCAATGATCCAACTGCATCGTTAAATATATTTACCAGAAACCCTGCCAAACCCTTGCCAGCCAAGGCCGCGCTGCTCTACACCCCCCGAAAACCGGCGCCAAAACGCGCGCCACTCGTTTGACATATCGAACGGCTCTGGCAAGCTATGAGTAAGCCCCGACCGGCATCGTCTCCCTCTGCGAGCCGGCAGTGCTCGGGGCCCCAGGTCGTACACAAGGCCAAGGCCGTGCGCCTGCACAACAACGACAGGAAGCACCTGTCCCAAGGTGACATATGTCCAACAGCAACATTGGCAACAAGCAACCTTCCCTGCGCAAGCCCGTCGTCCTGATGACCATGGGCAGTCAAGAGCGCAAAGGCCATGACTATCAGGTCATGACCCACAAATACATCACTCCGCTGGTCGACTTCGCAGGCTGCATTCCGGTCCTGGTACCCACTTGCTGTGGCACCGAAGACTTGGAGAGCTACCTGGACATGGCCGACGGCGTCTACCTGACCGGCGCCGGCAGTAACATCGATCCAGCGCTGTACGGCCAGGAAAACGAAACGCCCGGCAAAGCCCAGGACAAGAACCGCGACCTGTTCGACATCCCCCTGGTGCAGCTGGCCATTGCCCGCGGCCTGCCGATCTTCGGTATCTGCCGCGGCATGCAGGAAATCAACGTGGCCCTGGGTGGTGACATCTACCAGAAGGTCTACGCCGAAGCGGGCTTCAACGATCATCGGGAAAACCCGGAAGATCCGGTCGACGTCCAGTACCAGCAAGTGCATGGCGTGAAGATCAAACCAGGCAGCTGGCTGCGCGACGCACTGGGTACCGACGAAATCCGCGTCAACTCGCTGCACGGCCAAGGCCTGCGCAACCTAGGTGAGGGCCTTGAGCCGATTGCCCACGCTGAAGATGGCCTGGTCGAAGCGATCCATGCGCCGAGCATCTCGCCGTTCCTGTTTGCCGTGCAATGGCATCCCGAGTGGCAAGCGGCGAAAAACCCAGATTCGATCAAGATGTTCCAGGCCTTTGGCGACGCCTGCCGCGCCCAGGTCCGCAAATCCCAAGTCAGCAAGCGCCACCAGGCCGCCTGACTCCTCGCTTCGTTAGTTTTGATCGCGGGGCGGCGCAAGGCCGCCCCCGTTTCCCCGGTCACCCTCTGCTGGTCCCAGAACACTTCCCGTGGAAGCGGGTGGCGGGCTTGTGCCTGCCCCGCGATCTTTTTTCCCCCTAAGTCATACGACGACTGATTGCCGTAGCCAGCACTGCGGATTCGGTTTCAACCGTCTCGTCACCTGTCATGGCCTCTTCGCGGGCAAGCCCGCTCCCACAGCAACTGCAGAGCTCTCAAGGCCCCTGCAGCATCAATTGGGGGAGCCATGTTGGCCGCGAAGTGGCCGGCACTACATCCTGCCCATTTCCTGGCGACGCTGAAAAAATCTGCGTAGAGGTACTAGTCATCGCGCATGTTGTACGATAACTTACCTCTCATCGCAGCACATCACCTTTACCCCAAGCGCCATAGGATGCCAACAACAATGAATCCACAAGAACTGCAATCCATCCTCTCCCACGGCCTGCTGTCGTTCCCGGTGACCGACTTCAATGCCCAGGGCGACTTCAACCAGGCCGGCTACATCAAGCGCCTGGAATGGCTCGCCCCCTATGGCGCCAGCGCCCTGTTCGCCGCCGGCGGGACCGGTGAGTTCTTCTCCCTGGCTGCCAGCGAGTACAGCCAAGTGATCAAGACCGCAGTCGATACCTGCGAGCGCTCGGTGCCGATCCTGGCCGGCGTCGGTGGCTCCACCCGCCAGGCCATCGAATACGCCCAGGAAGCCGAACGGCTTGGCGCCAAAGGCCTGCTGCTGCTGCCGCACTACCTCACCGAGGCCAGCCAGGATGGCGTCGCCGCTCACGTCGAAGCGGTGTGCAAATCGGTCAAGATTGGCGTGGTGGTGTACAACCGCAACGTCTGCCGCCTCAACGCCAGCCTGCTCGAGCAACTGGCCGAGCGCTGCCCGAACCTGATCGGCTACAAGGATGGCCTGGGCGATATCGAGCTGATGGTGTCGATTCGTCGCCGCCTGGGCGACCGCTTCAGCTACCTGGGTGGTCTGCCGACCGCCGAGGTGTATGCTGCCGCCTATAAAGCCCTGGGCGTACCGGTGTATTCCTCGGCGGTGTTCAACTTCGTGCCCAAGACCGCGATGGACTTCTACAACGCCATCGCCCGTGACGATCACGCCACCGTGGCCAAGCTGATCGACGATTTCTTCCTGCCGTACCTGGACATCCGCAACCGCAAGGCCGGTTACGCGGTGAGCATCGTCAAGGCCGGCGCCAAGCTCGCCGGTTACGACGCAGGCCCAGTACGCACGCCACTGACCGACCTGACGGGCGAAGAGTACGAAATGCTCGCCGCGCTGATGGACAAGATGGGTCCGCAGTAAGCCCCACTCCGCGGCCTGCCAATGCCGCACACCGGAGCCGGGCAATGCCTGGCTCCGGTTACAACTCATTAGCCCGCACAAAAATAACTAGTGGGAGTACCCAGCATGCAAGCGACTAAAAAGACGCATGTGCGCTACCTGATCCTGTTCATGCTGTTCCTGGTGACCACGATCAACTATGCAGACCGAGCCACCATCGCCATCGCCGGCTCCAGCCTGCAAAAAGACCTCGGCATCGATGCCGTCACCCTCGGCTACATCTTCTCGGCGTTCGGCTGGGCCTACGTCGCCGGCCAGATCCCCGGTGGCTGGCTGCTCGATCGGTTCGGCTCGAAGAACGTCTACGCGTTCAGTATCTTCACCTGGTCGCTGTTCACCCTCCTGCAAGGCTTTGTCGGCGGCCTGCCGGTAGCCTGGGCGGTGGTGACCCTGTTCACCCTGCGCTTTCTGGTCGGTTTCGCTGAAGCACCGTCGTTCCCCGGCAACGCGCGCATCGTTGCCGCCTGGTTCCCGACGGCCGAACGCGGGACCGCCTCGGCAATCTTCAATTCGGCGCAGTACTTCGCTACCGCACTGTTCGCGCCAATCATGGGTTGGATCGTGTTCAGCTTCGGCTGGGAACATGTATTCGTCGTCATGGGCGCACTGGGGATCGTGTTCTCCGCGGTCTGGTTGAAGACCATCTATAACCCACGCCAGCACCCGCGCATCAGCCAGAGCGAGCTTGAGCACATCGAACAAAACGGCGGACTGGTCGACATGGACCAGAAACGCGGCAACGATGGCCCGAAATGGGGCTACATCAAGCAACTGCTGACCAGCCGCATGCTGCTGGGCGTGTACCTGGGCCAGTACTGCATCAATGCCATCACCTACTTCTTCCTGACCTGGTTCCCGGTATACCTGGTGCAGGAGCGCGGCATGACCATCCTCAAGGCCGGCTTCATCGCCTCCTTGCCGGCCATCTGCGGCTTCATCGGTGGCGTGCTGGGTGGCGTGCTGTCGGACTGGCTGCTGCGCCGCGGCAATTCGCTGACCTTCTCGCGCAAACTGCCGATCGTCTGCGGCCTGCTGCTGTCGACCACCATGGTCTTTTGCAACTACGTCGAAGCGGAATGGATGGTGGTCGGCTTCATGACCCTGGCGTTCTTCGGCAAGGGCATCGGTGCCCTGGGCTGGGCGGTGGTGGCCGATACCTCACCCAAGCAGATCGCAGGTCTGTCCGGTGGTCTGTTCAATACCTTCGGCAACATCGCCTCGATCACCACGCCGATCGTCATCGGCTACATCATCAGCGCCACCGGCTCGTTCAAGTGGGCCTTGGTGTATGTGGGCGCCAACGCCTTGGTGGCGGTGTTCAGCTACCTGGTGATCGTCGGCCCGATCAAGCGTATCGAGCTGCGCGAAGACGCCCCCCAGTCACAGCCTGAGCCAGCCGCCAATGGCGAACTGGCAAGCTCGCGTCACTGAGTGGACACGCCCGCACCGGGGGACCGCTGCGGGCGGATGGACAAAAGCCTGAGAACCTACCAGTAGGGCCTGAACATGCAGTTGATCGAACACTCCGACTCGCCCCGCTACGTCCGCCTGCACGACGACGATAACGTCGTGGTGGTAGTCAATGACGGCGGCCTGGGCGAAGGCGCCCGCTTTCCCGATGGCCTGACCCTGGTCGAAGCCGTGCCGCAAAGCCACAAGGTCGCCACCGTGCTGATCGGCAAAGGCGAGCCGGTGCGCCGCTACGGGCAAATCATCGGTTATGCCCTACAAGACCTGCGCAAGGGCAGTTGGGTCCAGGAAAGCCAGCTGGCCATGCCGTCGGCGCCGGAATTGGACAGCCTGCCGCGCTGCAATGCCGTCCCCGCGCCCCTGCCGCCTCTCGATGGCTTCACCTTCGAAGGCTACCGCAACGCCGACGGCACCGTCGGCACCCGCAATATCCTCGGCATCACCACCACCGTGCAGTGCGTGACCGGCGTGCTGGAGCACGCGGTCAAGCGCATCCGCGCCGAGTTACTGCCGCACTACCCCAATGTCGATGACGTGGTCGCCCTCACCCACAGCTATGGCTGCGGCGTGGCAATCAACGCCCGCGACGCCTACATTCCGATCCGCACCGTGCGCAACCTGGCGCGCAACCCTAACCTGGGCGGCGAAGCGCTGGTGATCAGCCTGGGCTGCGAGAAGCTGCAAGCCGGCCAGGTGATGCATGACAACGACCCGTCGGTGGACCTCAGCGAGCCGTGGCTGTATCGCCTGCAGGATGCCAGCCTTGGCTTCAGCGAAATGATCGAGCAGATCATGGAGCTGGCCGAAACCCGCCTGAAAAAACTCGACCAGCGCCGCCGCCAGACGGTGCCGGCCAGCGAGCTGATCCTTGGCATGCAGTGCGGGGGCAGTGACGCATTCTCCGGCATTACCGCCAACCCAGCACTGGGCTATGCCGCCGACCTGCTGGTGCGGGCCGGCGCTACCGTGCTGTTCTCGGAAGTGACCGAAGTGCGCGATGCCATCTACATGCTCACCTCGCGCGCCGAAAACCAGGACGTCGCCCAGGCCCTGATACGCGAGATGGACTGGTACGACCGCTACCTGCAACAAGGTGCGGCCGACCGCAGCGCCAACACTACGCCTGGCAACAAGAAAGGCGGCTTGTCCAATATCGTCGAGAAATCCCTCGGCTCGATCGTCAAGTCTGGCAGCGGCGCCATCCAGGGCGTGCTCGGCCCGGGCGAGCGAGTCGAGCGCAAGGGCCTGATCTTCTGCGCCACCCCGGCCAGCGATTTTGTCTGCGGCACCTTGCAACTGGCGGCGGGGATGAACCTGCACGTATTCACCACCGGCCGTGGCACGCCGTATGGCCTGGCCATGGCGCCGGTGGTCAAGGTGTGTACCCGCAGCGAGCTGGCCCAGCGCTGGCCGGACTTGATCGACATCGACGCCGGGCGCATCGCCAGCGGCCGTTCGAGCATCGAAGAGCTCGGCTGGGAGCTGTTCCACTATTACCTGGACGTCGCCAGTGGCCGCAAACAGACCTGGGCTGAGCAGCACAGGCTGCACAACGACATCACCTTGTTCAACCCGGCGCCGATCACTTGATGGCTCAGCGTTCGGCCCATGCCCAATCGCCGCAGCCCCCTGTGGGAGCGGGCTTGCGCGCGAAGCAGGCAACTCGGTGGATGGCACCGGCTTCGCCGGTGTTCGCGGGTAAACCCGCTCCCACAGGGGCCGGGCAAGCCCATCGCACCTGCATTCTTCCTTCAACTACATCGACAGGAGCACCCCATGCCTGAGATTCTTGGTCATAACTTCATCGCCGGCCAGCGCAGCGCCGCCGGCAGCCAACGCTTGCAGAGCCTCGATGCCACCACCGGCGAAGCCCTGCCCTACAGCTTCGTCCAAGCCACTGAGGCTGAAGTGGACCAGGCCGCCCGCGCCGCCGCTGGCGCTTTTGCCGAGTTCCGCCAGCTTTCCCCGGCCCGCCGCGCCGAGTTCCTCGAGGCCATCGCCGCCGAGCTGGATGAACTGGACGACAGCTTCGTCGCCATCGTCTGCCGCGAGACCGCCCTGCCCGCTGCGCGCATTCAGGGCGAACGTGGCCGCACCAGCGGGCAGATGCGCTTGTTCGCGCAGGTGCTGCGCCGTGGCGACTTCCTAGGCGCTCGCATCGACCAGGCGTTGCCTGAGCGTCAACCGCTGCCACGGGTCGACCTGCGCCAGATGCGCATTGGCGTTGGCGCGGTCGCGGTGTTCGGCGCCAGCAACTTCCCGTTGGCCTTCTCCACCGCAGGCGGTGACACCGCTGCCGCCCTCGCCGCTGGCTGCCCGGTAGTGTTCAAGGCGCATAGCGGCCATATGGCCACTGCCGACCTGGTCGGCTGCGCCATCATCCGCGCCGCCGAGCGCACGGGCATGCCCAAGGGCGTGTTCAACATGGTCTTCGGCGGCGGTGTCGGCGAGTGGCTGGTCAAGCATCCGGCGATCCAGGCGGTGGGCTTCACCGGCTCGCTCAAGGGTGGCGACGCGCTGTGCCGCATGGCCGCCGAGCGCCCGCAGCCGATCCCGGTGTTCGCCGAGATGTCGAGCATCAACCCAGTGATCGTCCTGCCCGGTGCGCTGGCCAAGCGCGGCGAAACCATCGCCCGCGAACTGGCAGGTTCGGTATGCCTTGGCGCCGGCCAGTTCTGCACCAACCCAGGGATGGTGATCGGCCTGCAATCGGCCGAGTTCAGCAGCCTGCTGAGCAATGTCGGCCAAGCCCTGGATGCCCAGGCCGGGCAAACCCTGCTCAACGCCGGTGGCCTACGCAGTTACGTCGCCGGCCTTGAGCACCTGCACGCTCATGCAGGCATCGAGCACCTGGCGGGCCAGCCGCAACAAGGTGCACAAGCGCGCGCGCAGCTGTTCAAGGCCGATGCCAGCCTGCTGGTCGATGCCGACCCGCTGCTGCAGGAAGAAGTGTTCGGGCCGGCCACTGTGGCGGTCGAAGTCAAGGACCAGGCGCAACTGCGTGCGGCCTTGCTAGGCCTGCGCGGTCAGCTCACCGCCACCTTGATTGGTGAAGCAGAAGACTTCGAGGCGTTCGCCTGGCTGGTGCCGCTGCTGGAGGAGAAAGTTGGCCGGATTCTGGTCAACGGCTATCCGACGGGTGTGGAAGTGTGCGACGCCATGGTTCATGGCGGGCCGTACCCAGCCACCTCCGATGCCCGCAGCACCTCGGTGGGCACCTTGGCGATCGACCGTTTCCTGCGGCCGGTGTGCTACCAGAACTACCCGCAGGCGCTGCTGCCTGAGGCGCTCAAGGATAACAACCCGCTGGGGCTGCGCCGGTTGGTCAATGGGCAGTGGAGCGAAGGTTCGCTGTGATCTGCGCACATTCAAAATGACTCGCATCTTTGCGGTAATGCAGTTCGCTTAAGCAATTGGGGCCGCTTTGCGCCCCTTCGCGGGCAAGCCCGCTCCCACAGGGATAGCGCCGCTCTCACGGTCGGCGCCGTACCTGTGGGAGCGGGCTTGCCCGCGAAGGGGCGCAAAGCGGCCCCAAGCAGACGACACAGGTCTAACGTGATCTCTTGCGCGGCATTTTTCAATTAGCCATGGCTTCATGGCTTGGGCCCCCGATGAAGTACTCAGGCGCCCTGCGCCTCTGCCGCTTCATGCGCCTGGCGCAAGCGCTCCCGACTGTTGGACAGGTGCATGCGCATCGCCATCTTCGCCCCTTCGCTATCGCGCCGGGCAATCGCCTCATAGATCGCTTCATGCTCGTGACGCAGGCGGCTCATGTAGTGCGCCTGGTCATCATGGGCGATCCGTGCCGAATTGAGCCGGGTGCGCGGAATGATGCTGGTGCCCAGATGATTGATGATGTCGGCAAAGTAGTGATTGCCACTGGCCTGGGCAATGCGCAGGTGAAACTGAAAGTCCGCCGACACGGCATCGGAGGCATGCGCAGCGCTTTCGTTGATCTCATCCAACGCCGCACGCATCCCGGCCAACTGCTGGTCATCGCGCCGTTGCGCGGCAAGCCCGGCTGACTCGATCTCAAGCGCGATACGCAACTCGAGCACCGCCAGCACCTCACGCAGGGTGACCACAGTTGCCGGATCGATGCGAAAACCGCTACCCGCCGGCGCATCCAGCACGAAGGTGCCGATACCGTGGCGGGTCTCCACCTGGCCTGCTGCCTGCAACCGCGAGATGGCCTCACGCACCACCGTACGGCTGACGCCCTCCTCGGCCATGATCTGCGACTCGGTCGGCAGCTTGTCGCCGCGCTTGAGCTGACCACTGCGGATCCGTTCGGTCAGCACCGTGACCAGTTCCTGGGCCAGACTGCGCGGCTTGCGCCGGGTCCTTGCCTGTACCTGCTGCTCTGTCATGCCGTGTATTTCACCTTGAAAGACCAGCGTCATCATAGCGCAAGCAGTTGTACGATCACATACATCCCTTACGGTTTTCGCTCACCCTGCGCACTGCCGGTTGCGCCCCTCCAGGGGCAAAACGCGAAGGCGCCTCGCCCAGCACCCTGCGGAACATGCTGGAAAACGCACTGGGGCTGTCATAACCCAAGTCCAGGGCGATCCGCGTCACTCCCTCACCGCCGGCCAGGCGTGTCACCGCCGCCATCAGGCAGGCCTGCTGCCGCCACTGGCCAAACGACAAGCCGGTCAGCTGCCGAAACTGTCGATTGAAGCTGCGCGTGCTCTTGTTCAATTGCTGCGCCCAGTGCTCAGCGGTCTGATGAATATTCGGTGCCTGCAAAAAGCCTTGGCACAGTGCAGCCAGTGCCGGCTCGACCGGCATCGGCGCATACAGCGGCAGGCTCGGCGCCCGACGCAACTCCTCGAGAATCAACGCCACTAACAGCCCATCGCGCCCATGCGGCTCATACAGCGCGGGCACATCGGCACTGGCCAGCAGCAGCTCATGCAGCAATGGGCTGACCAGCAAAGCCTGGCAGCGCGCATCGACACGCGGCAGCGCTTGCGGCTCGATGTACACACTGCGCGTGCTTACCCCCTGCATCTTCACCTGATGGCGCTTGCCAGGCGGGATCCATACGCCGTTATAGGGCGGGATCACCCAGGCACCATCGTCGGTCAACACCTCCATCAGCCCGCTCATGCCATACAGAAACTGCGCCCGGCGATGGCTATGCGCCTCGAGCAAAGTGCCCGGCGGGTAGTCGGTGCCGATGGCCAGTACTGGCCTGGGAATGCTATCGACCTGGGACAACGGGGTATTACGCATGCTGCACAGCCTTGGCCTGAACGCGATGATTATTGGCCAATTCACGCATGTCGGCCAAGCGTAACCTGCCTACTCTGCGTGCGTCCTATCACCTGCAGAGGCAGCACGATGCTGTACCCACTTTTAAGCATTTTCGGCGTCGCCGCCGGCATGACTACGTTGTTGTTCGGCTTCGGTGGCGGTTTCTTCGCCGTGCCGCTGCTGTATGCGCTGCTGATCGCCGGCCATGGAGCAGACGCCCCCATCGGCCAACAGGCGATGCAGATTGCTGTAGCCACCTCGGCTGCGGTGATGATCTTCAGCAGTGCCCTGGCCACCTGGCGTCATCACCGCTCGGGCAGCCTGCGCTGGGATCTGATTGGCCAACTGGCACCGGCCATCGCCTTGGGCGCGATAGTTGGCGCCTATGCAGCGCTGCAGCTGGACGGCACCTGGCTGCGGTGGCTGTTCATCGGCTACCTGGTGCTGACGTTGCTCGATAGTTGGCTGCGCCCAGGCTTTGTCAGCGACGCCGGCGCCGTTCTGCGCCCAATGAGCCGGGCAGGCTCGGCCCTGGTCGGGCTGCCAATTGGCGCGCTGGCAGCACTGCTGGGAGTGGGCGGCAGCGTCATGACCGTACCGCTGATGCGCAGGCGTGGCGCAAGTATGCTCACTGCTACGGCCATGGCCAATCCGTTGTCGCTGCCCATGGCGCTGAGTGCGTCGCTGGTATACGCCATGCTGCCTGCAACCGGTGAGCCGTTGGGCAGCGGATTTGTCGGCTTGATCGACCTGTACGCGGCGGCCGCCCTAGCGCTCGGCGCATGGCTGGGCATGCAGCTGGCTTCGCCGCTAGTGGGGCGCATCGCCGACAGCCTGCACGCCAGAGCCTACCTGGTGCTGCTAGGCACAGTCCTGCTGGTGATGCTCTGCGCCGGGCGCTGAGCGCTGGCCAATCGCCCTGCAACGGCGGTAACGTGAGGGTTTGAGCGCGTCTACTCCACGGAAGGAAGTACAGCATGATAACCCTCGACCGACTGTTACTGGGCTGCGGCCTGTTGATCCCCGTCTGGCTGCTGATGGGCGTGACCCTGACCGCGGCAAGCTACCCTGGCTACAGCCACCTGCATCAGGCCATGAGCCAACTGGGTGCGGTTGGCGCACCGACCCAGGGATGGTCTGCGCTGCTGAACAACTTCCCCCTCGGCGGATTGTTCGCCCTGTTCGCCTGGGGGTTGGCACGCCGCTGGCGGCAGTCGAATTGGGCACGCCTGAGTGCTTTGCTGGTGCTGGTGCATGCGTTGGGCAGTATCGGCACCGGCTGGTTTGCTTGTGACCAAGGCTGCGCCCCGGCGCAACCCTCGTTTTCGCAGCAGATGCACAACCTGAGCGGGCTGCTGATGTTCCTTTCACTGACCCTGGCCAGCCTGCTGTGGAGCTGGCTGGGCAAACGGGTGGCCGGCTCTGCCAGCCTCGCCTGGGGGTCACTGGCCTGCACAGTGCTGGCGATCGTCAGCGTGATACTCATGGCCCAGGCGGCGCATAGCGGCGAATGGTTCGGCCTGTACCAACGGCTCAACTACGGCGTGTCGGTCATCTGGATTGCCATCCTGGCGCTGTACAGCCTGCGCAGCACCCGCCGCAATCCGCTGCGCATGGCGATCATCTGACGGCAAATTGCTGGCCCCCAAGTTTTTGAAGCGAAGGCAAACTCCCTTTTCCTTCATAAGCTTAGGACAGCATCATGCGGGTATTTCTAGCAACCATGGCCGGCTGCCTGCTGGCCTCCATGGCCTTTACCGCTCAGGCCCGGGCCCTGAGCCAGAATGATCGGCACGTCTGTGGCTGGGGTTCGCAGATCGCCGCCGAGGCCCAGCAGGCCAAGCTTTCCGGGGTCAACCTGTATGCGACCCGCAAACGTTTACAGGCGCGCAAATTCCCCAAGCCGTGGATGCGCATGACTGCCTTTGGCATTACCGAGCAGACCTACAACAGCCAATCGCGCCTCAAACCTGCGGCTATAAAGCAGACGTACTATGAGCAGTGCGTTCAGCATGCTGTCGCGAGACGTTAGTCTATAAATATCAGCCAGTTAACCAATCTTTCTAATATCGATTGGAAGATATTTCAGTATCGCTTTCTTCGCGGCGGTTATCTCCGACCGCGAAGAGATCCCACACTGAATGCTAAGCAAAATATCTATATATTTCATACTGATACAGATGATTTCTAATCTATTTTGTTAATTCAGGCTTGCTGCCAGGGCGGCCCATGCTTGAAACACGTCTGCAGCCAATCCTTGAACGCGCCGAGGGCAGCGCTATTCAAGCGCGCTGAGGGCCGCACGAAGTAAATCCCGGCAGCGACATCCAACTGCCACTGCGGCAATACCCTGACCAACCTGCCAGCTGCCAGATCCTCGACCATTAACCAGTCGCCCCCAGCAATGATGCCTACACCGCGTCGTGCCGCCTCCAGTAGGGCCTCGTTGTCGTTACCGCGCAGCGAGCCGCTGATCTTGACACTCTCCTGCCGCACACCGGCCGTCAGATGCCATTCAGGAAACGAGCGCAAGCCACTGAAACCCAGACAATTGTGCGCGCTCAAATCAGCCGGTTGTTGCGGCTGTGGATGCTTGGCCAGATAAGCGGGTGCAGCACACAGGATACGCAGGTGATCGCACAGCTTGTTGGCGACCAGTCGATTGTCAGCCAGCTCACCAATGCGAATGGCCCCATCGAACCCCTCGGCGACCAGATCGACGAAGCGGTCGGCATACTCTATCTCCAGGGTGACCTGCGGATGGGCCAGGACAAACTCCGCCATTAACCCACTCAACCAACGCCGCCCCATCGCGGCGGGCAACGCTAGACGCAGACGCCCGCGCACAATAGCTGCCCCTTGCGAGGCCTGCTGTTCGGCTTCGTCGATCAGGCGACCGGCCAGGCGCAAGCGCTCAACCAGCCGCTCGCCCTCATCGGTGAAGCGCAACTGCCGCGTGGTGCGCTCGACCAGACGGATCCCCAGGCGCTGCTCCAAGGCGCCCAGGCGGCGTGACAGCACCGAGGGGTGGCGTTGCAGTTGCCGGCCTGCGGCGGCGAACGATCCCTGCTCATGCAAGGCCAGCAAGGTGGCAAGCTCATCGGCGCGGCGACTGTCGAATGGATCCATGGCAAGGCTCGTTGGCAGCTATCAAGGGGTCAGGATCAGCGCTCCCTGCGCGCGACCCTGTTCCAGGTCGGCATGGGCGCTGGCAACATCGGCCAGCGGATAACGGCGCCAAATCCGCGGCTGAATGATACCGCTGGCAAGCGCGGCCAGCACATCGCCAGCGCGCTGCTGGTACTCCTCGGTGCTGCGGGTGTGCGCGGCCAGCGACGGCCGGGTCAGGTACAGTGAGCCTTTGCCATTGAGGGTGGCGACGTCGATGGCTGCAGGTGCCCCAGAGGTGGCGCCGAAAGACACCAACAAACCGCGCACGCGCAGACTGTCCAGAGAAGCTTGCAGCGACACCTTGCCGACACCGTCGTAGACCACATCGACACCTAGCCCGTTGGTGAGCTCTTTGACCTGCGTGGCCAACGTTGCGGCATCGAAGACCAGTACATGATCACAGCCCGCCGCGCGGGCGCGCTCGACGCTCTGCGCCTTGGACACCACGCCAATCACCAAAGCCCCCAAATGCTTGGCCCAAGACACCATGATCTGGCCTACGCCGCCGCCAGCGCCGTAGATCAATACGTGACTGCCAGGACCGACCGGATAGGTAGTCTTGAGCAGGTACTGCGCGGTTATGCCTTTGAACAGCAGCGCCGCTGCGTCCTCGTCGCTCACCGCAGGCGGCAGCTTGATCAGGCGCTCGGCGGGATACAACCGGCCGCTGGAATAGCCGCCGACAGGACCGGTGGCGTAGGCCACTCGATCGCCCACTTGCACGCTGTCGACCCCCTCACCGACTGCCGTCACCCGCCCGGCACCCTCCAACCCCAATCCGCTGGGCAAAGGCAGTGGTGCGCCGCCCTTGCGCTGCAGCACGTCGAGTGGGTTTACGCCAATGGCCGTCTGCTCCAACCAGACCTGCCCAGGCCCTGGGGGCAGTGCCTGAACAGTCTCCAGCTGCATTACCTGAGCGCTGCCGGTTTCGCTGAGTACGATGCGTGTGGCCATGATCCATTCCTGAACAAGTAAAAGACCCATCCAGGCTAATTACCTGCTGTACATCGAACAATCATGCCCAGCGCAGATGATTTCTGCACCCAGCGCAGCAATCTGGGCCGAAAGTAGCGTTGCAGCAAACCTGCAACCTGTCGACACTGCGCCTACGACCAACCTGACGACAGGCTCGCACAACGAGCCTTCAGGCCCCTCTCCAGGTGACCATGAATAACAACAAAGCCTGTAGCGCCCGCTTGCCCGGCCATTCGCTGTTGCTGCCCACCGTGCTCAGCCTGCTGGCGTTCGCTGCCAACTCCTTGTTTTGCCGCCTGGCCCTGCGTGATGGCGCGATAGATGCCAATAGCTTTACCGCGCTACGACTGGGTAGCGGTGCGGTCTTTCTCGCCAGTGTGCTGTGGTTCAGCCAGGGTAGACGGGCGCCGCGCGGCAGTTGGGCGGCGAGCCTGGCGTTGTTCGCCTACGCTTGGCTGTTTTCCCTCGCCTACCTGCAATTGGGCGCAGGGGTCGGGGCGTTGATGCTGTTCGGCGCGGTGCAGGTGAGCATGTTCGCCTATGGCCTGGTCAGGGGTGAGTCGCTGCAGCGGCGGGTGCTGCTGGGCATGCTGATCGCCTTTACTGGGCTGATCGCCCTGCTGCTACCCGGCGCCGATGCGCCGCCCTTGGCCAGTGCCCTGATCATGCTGGTGGCGGGAGTGGCGTGGGGCGCTTATTCGGTGCTGGGCAAGGGGTCGGCTGACCCGCTGGCAGATACTGCCGGTAACTTCCTGCGCAGCTTGCCACTGCTGCTGGCGCTGGGGCTGGGCCTGATCTTCAGCGGCGCGCGAGTACAGCTGAGCAGCGAAGGCGTGCTCTACGCGCTCGGCTCCGGAGTGCTGGCGTCCGGTGCTGGCTACAGCCTGTGGTATGGGGTGGTCAAATACCTCAGCGCCCAGCAAGCCGCGACGCTGCAACTGAGCGTGCCGGTCATTGCGGCGCTGGGTGGGGTCATGCTGCTGGGCGAGCCGTTGTCCTGGCGCTTGAGCCTGACCTCACTGGTGGTGCTCGGCGGCGTGGCGCTGGCGTTGAAGCCAGCGCGCAGGGGCTGATGCGCCTTAGCAGCCGCTCAAGGCGGGGGCGCGGCGTTCGCCAGCAAAGAACATCGGCCGCAGGCGCACGCCGATCAGGTTGCCCGCGTACGCCGCAACCAACCACAGCCAGCCATGTACGCTGCCCGAGGCGATCCCACTGAAATAGGCGCCAATGTTGCAGCCATAGGCCAGGCGCGAACCATAGCCCAGCAGCAGGCCGCCGATCACCGCCGCAATCAGCGAAGGCAGCGGGATCTTCAGGCTCGGCGCAAAACGACCGGCCAGGCCCGCCGCCAGCAGCGCGCCGAGCACGATGCCGATATCCATCACCGTGGTGATGTCCTGCCACAAGGGCGCTGCCAGCGCCTTGGCATTGGCCGGCGCCTGCCAGAACACCCAGCTGCCGACATCCACACCCAGGCCGCTGAGGGTCTTGGCGCCCCACAGGGCGAAGGCCGACGTGATACCCCATGGACGACCCGCCAAGGCCAAGGTGGCGTAGTTCAGCAGCGCCAGGGCGACAGCGCCCCAGAGCAAAGGCCAAGGCCCACGCACAAAGCGCCCCAGGCCCTGATGCGCACTGGCCACTGGCGCTTCAAGCTGGCCATGGCGGCGTTTCTCCAGCAGCACAGTGACCCAGGCAATCAGGGCAAATACCGCCAGGCTCGCCAGCAGCGCCGGGGTCACGCCCCAGGCCTGGACAATCGAGGTCGCCGGGAATGACGGCAAGGCAAACCACCAGTCGACATGATGGGTTGCAGTGACCGAGCCGATGATGAAGAACAGCAGCGTCACCAGCATCCGCGCGTTACCGCCGCCGACCGTGAACAGCGTCCCGGAAGCACAACCACCGCCCAGCTGCATGCCAATGCCGAAGATGAACGCACCGAACACCACCGACACGCCTGCCGGAGCGACCAGGCCGGTGACCGGAGTGCCGAACAGGCTGCCAGCCGACAGCGCCGGGAAGAACAGCAGCACAGCCAACGCCAGCATGATCATCTGCGCGCGCAGGCCTGCCCCACGACGTTCGTTGATGAACACCCGCCAGGCTGAGGTGAAACCAAAAGCGGCGTGATAGAGCGTCAGCCCCAACGCAGCGCCAACGATCAACAACAACACCTGCTTGAATCCGGCGTTGAGATTGACCAACCAGGCACCGGCCACTAGCAAGGCCAGGGCGACCAAGGGGGCGCCCAGGCGGCGCGGTTCAGGTGAGGCAGTTGCAGAAAGACCCATCGGCATACTCGGATAACAGTGAAACGGGGGCGCGAGTATACCGCCGTGCGACTGTCAGTGCTCGCCGCCAGGCAAACGCCTATGCTTGCCATTTCCCCCTCAACTGCGGAGCAGCAGATGCCCTCAGCCGACGACGCCCTGCTGCAAAGCTGGCAGCACAATGCCCAAGCCTGGATTGAGGCCGTTCGCAGCGGTGCGATCGAAAGCCGTCGCCAGGTCACCGACCAGGCGATCCTGCTCGCCGTGCTTGGCCAGCAACCTGAGCGAGTGCTAGACCTGGGCTGCGGCGAAGGCTGGTTGTTGCGCGCCCTGGCTGAGCGCGGCATTGCGGCCGTTGGCGTGGATGGTGATGCAACGCTGGTACAGGCCGCTAGGGCGGCGGGCTCGACGCACGTGCACCTGGGCAGTTACGAGCAGTTGGCCGAGGCCCAGGTGGATGTCGGCACAGCGTACGACTTGATCTGCGCCAACTTTGCCCTGCTGCAGCAGGACATCATTCCCTTACTGACAGCCGTCAGCGCTCTGCTCAGGCCTGGCGGGGTGCTAGTGATCCAGACCTTGCATCCTTGGGCGGTGGCCAATGGCGATTACCAGGACGGCTGGCGGGAAGAGTCATTTGCCGGATTTCAAGGGCAGTGGCAGCCGATGCCCTGGTACTTTCGCACGTTATCGAGTTGGTTGCGGGCTCTGGAAATGGCGGGGTTGAGGCTGGTCAGTCTGGACGAGCCGCAGCATCCACAGAGCGCCGTGCCACAGTCGCTGCTGATGGTGGCTGGGCGGTTGGCTGAATAGCGGTCATTGCCACGTATTTGCAGTGCCAGATCCGGCCTCTTCGCGGGCAAGCCCGCTCCCACAGGTACCGCGCAGATTTCAGTTCAGCGTTGAGCCAGCACTGACACCAGGCAGATCCTGCGAACCCCACGAACCCTGTGGGAGCGGGCTTGCCCGCGAAGAGGCCGGATCTGACACGACAACGCCATTGGCTGCACAAATCCGTAACCGGCCCAATTGTCAGTCGTCAGTCAGCTGCTTGGGGCTGACCTTGCCGTCGGCGACGATCGCCTGCGGCGCCTTGAGGAACGACAGCATGGTCTGGCGCAGGCCTTGGGCATCGATCAGCAGCAAGCGGGCGCGGTGGGTGGAGTCTTCGCTGATCCACAGGCCGCGCTGGTCGCACATGAGAAAGGTCGGATTGCGCAGGCCTTGCACCACGACCGGGTCGTTGCCGTCATCGCTGAGTGCGCGAACCTTGCCCTCGCCCTTCTGGGTGTAGAGCAGCCGACCATCATGGCAACGGGTCAAACCCTCGGTCTCGGTCAGGCCTGAGCGCAGCACATCGAGCTGGCCGCTGTGCCAGGCGTAGCGCATCAGCCGGCCATTGCCGCGACGGTCCTCGATGGCATAGAGGTAATCGCCATCGTTCCACAAGCCCTGCACGCTCTCTCCTTCGACGGCCACCATGCCATCGGGCTCGGACAGGCCGTCGACCACCACCACCCGGTCACCCTGGGCGGTGATCTTGAGGATGCTGCTGCGCCCATCGTCGAGCTCGCGACTGACCAGCAAATCGAGCGCAGCCCACGTGGCGTTCACGCAATGGCCGGGCCAGACCACTCCTGGCTAAACCACAAAATGATATAAAAAGAACAAAACATTCTAACCAAATGGAATTAAAAAATTGAAAGCCTCAAGCCTGCTCCTTAATCTCAGGTCATCTTTCCAGCGCCTGATCAGGAGCCAATCCCGTGCCTACCCGTACCTTCTCCCCCCTGCGCCGCCTGTTGCTCGGCGGCCTGCTGGCCAGCGTTGCCAGCGCCGTGCTGCCCTGGTCCAGTGCGGTTGCCGACGACGCCAAGACCCTGCGCATTGGCTACCAGAAATTCAACAGCATCAATATCCTCAAGGGCAGCGGTGCCCTGGAAAAGGCCCTCGCACCGCAAGGCGTCAAGGTCAGCTGGCATGAATTTGCCGCCGGCCCGCAACTGCTCGAAGCGCTGAGTACCGGCGCCATCGACCTTGGCCACGCGGCCGATGCACCCTCGGTGTTCGCCCAGGCCGCAGGCAAGCCGGTGGTCTACCTGGCCGCCGAACAACCCTACCCGCGCGGCATCGGCCTGGTGGTGCGCGAGCAGGACCACATCGCCAGCGTGCAAGACCTCAAAGGCAAGCGCGTCGCCACCGGTCGTGGCTGGAACGCCCAATACCTGTTGGCCGTGGCTCTGCAGCAAGCCGGCCTGAGCTACCAGGACATCACCCCAGCCTACGTCAACAATGCCGCCGACGCCGTCGCCGCCCTGCAGTCGGGCAGCGTACAGGCCTCGACCCTGTGGGATCCGTTCCTGGCCGCCGCCGAGCAGCAGCCGGGCCTGAAGAACCTGCGTGACGGCAGTGGCCTGAGCAACAACCGCACCTTCTATCTCTCCACAGCAGCTTTTGCTGACCAACACCGCGAGCTGCTCAAGACCTTCTTCAGCGAGCTGGCCAAAGTCAGCCAGTGGGCCAATGCCAAGCCTGCCGAGGTGGCTAGCCTGCTGGCACCGCAACTGGGCATCAGCGCCAACGTGCTGGAAGTGGCCAGCGAACGGCGCAACTACAACGCGGTAGCGATCACCCCGCAGATCGTCGCCGAGCAGCAAAAGCTGGCCGACACCTTCCAGGGCCTGGGCCTTATCCCGCACAAGCTCAGCGTGGCTGACGCGGTCTATCCAACCGCCGTGCTGCCCTGACGCCAAGGAGACCTGGATGTCACGCCCGATCCGCTTCAACGCCTTCAGCATGAACGCCGCCAGCCACCAGTCGCCAGGCTTGTGGCGCCACCCACGCAATACCAGCGTGCAGTTCAATCGCCTGGACTACTGGACCGACCTTGCTCGCCTGCTTGAGCGCGGCCTGTTCGATGCGCTATTCATCGCTGACGTACTGGGTATCTACGACGTCTACCAGGGCGGTCCAGAGGCGGCCCTGCGCGGTGGCGTGCAGGTGCCGGTGAATGATCCGCTGCTGCTGGTCCCGGCCATGGCCGGGGTCACCGAGCACCTGGGCTTTGGCGTGACATTCTCGCTGACCTACGAACACCCCTACCCCTTCGCCCGGCGCATGTCGACCCTCGACCATCTGAGTAACGGCCGGGTCGGTTGGAACATCGTCACCGGCTACCTGGATAGCGCCGCGCGCAACCTGGGGTTGAACCGCCAACTGGGCCACGACCAGCGTTACGACCTGGCCGATGAGTACCTGCAAGTGCTGTACAAGCTGTGGGAAAAAAGCTGGGAAGACGATGCGGTACTGCTTGAGCGGGACAGCGGGCGCTACATCGATCCGTCCCGCGTACACCCCATCGGCCATCATGGCCAGCACTTCCAGGTCCCCGGCATGCACCTGTGCCAGCCCTCACCACAGCGCACCCCGGTGCTGTTCCAGGCCGGCGCCTCGGCACGCGGCCAGGCGTTTGCCGCGCAACATGCCGAGTGCGTGTTCATCAGCGGCCCGTCGCCGACGGTGCTGCGCCGCTACGCCGACGGCGTTCGCCAAGCCAGCGCCGCGGTTGGCCGTGGTCGCGACGAGGTATTGATCTACGCCCAAGCGCTGCTGATCGTCGGCCACAGCCGTGAACAGGCCCAGGCACGTTTTGCCGAGTACCGGCGCTATGTCGACCTCGACGCCGCGCTGGCCCTGCTGTCTGGCTGGACCGGCATCGACTTCGCCGGGCTCGACCCGGATGCACTGATCGAGTACGTGGAAAATGACGCCGGCCGGGCGGCCCTGGCCGCCTTCACCGCGGCCGACCCGAGCCGCCGCTGGACCGTGCGCGAGGCTGCTGAGTTCATTGGCCTGGGCGGGCGCGGCCCGGTGTTGGTGGGCAGTGCCAGCGAAGTGGCCGATCAACTCGAGCTGTGGCTGGATGAGACCGGCATCGACGGCTTCAACCTGACCTACGCGGTGCAACCGGACGATCTGCACAACGTGGTCGAGCTGCTGGTGCCCGAGTTGCAGCGCCGTGGTCGCTATCCTCTTGCCTATCAAGACGGCACCTTGCGCCACAAGCTGTTCGGCCAGGGCGATCGCCTGCCTGAGCAGCATGCGGGGCGCAACGTCAGCATTCGGTAATCAAATACCGGGTATTTCAACATTTAATTTGTGGATGGCAGTGCACGGACCCTATCCTGTCCGTGCATCCCCTGCGGCGCACCGGCCGGTGCGGTTTCCGGCACGGGGAGAGAACAACAAGTCGAGACTGTCCATGTCGAATCACTCCTACTTCGCCCCTCACGGTGGGCACCCCGCTCAAACCGAGCTGCTGACTGACCGTGCCATGTTCACCGAAGCCTATGCCGTCATCCCCAAGGGCGTGATGCGTGACATCGTCACCAGCCACCTGCCGTTCTGGGACAAGATGCGCATGTGGGTCATCGCCCGTCCGCTGACCGGTTTTGCCGAGACCTTCTCGCAGTACATCGTCGAAGTCGCGCCAGAAGGCGGCAGCGAGCGCCCAGAGCTGGACCCGAACGCCGAAGCGGTACTGTTCGTGGTCGAGGGTGAAATCGACATCACCCTGGAAGGCAAGCCCCACACCCTGGCCCCAGGCGGCTATGCGTTCATCGCCCCGGGCGCCGAGTGGAGCCTGCGCAACCACAGCAAGGCCAACGTGACCTTCCACTGGCTGCGCAAGCACTACCAGAAGGTCGAAGGCCTGGACCTGCCAGAATCCTTCGTCACCCACCGCGACAAGGCCCAGGTGATCGAGATGCCGGGCACCGAAGGCGCGTGGAAAACCACCCGCTTCGTCGACATGGCCGACATGCGCCACGACATGCACGTCAACATCGTGACCTTCCAGCCAGGCGGTGTGATTCCGTTCGCTGAGACCCACGTCATGGAACACGGCCTGTACGTGCTGGAAGGCAAGGCGGTGTACCGCCTGAACCAGGACTGGGTCGAGGTTGAAGCCGGTGACTTCATGTGGCTGCGCGCCTTCTGCCCACAAGCGTGCTATTCCGGCGGTCCAGGTCCGTTCAGCTACCTGCTGTACAAGGACGTTAACCGTCATGTGCACCTGACCCTCAACCCAAAGCGTTGAGTTCAGGCTGAGATTGTTGGGGCTGCGCTGCGGCCCCAATATCTGCCACCCCTTCCAAGTTTGTGGCCATACTAGAAATCGATACCCTCAACAGCGGCCCACGACCATGCCCCGCCCCCGCCTGCTGGTCGCTTTGTTATTCCTGCTCCCGCTCAACGTTCATGCCGATGATTGGCGCCTGGCGCACCAACAGGACGGCATCGATGTCTACCTGAGCGCCGTGCCCAGTTCCGCCTATCAACAGTTTCGCGGCGTCACCCGAATCAAGGCCAGCGTGCGTACCCTGGTAGATCTGCAGGAAAACCTGCGGGTAGCCTGCAAGTGGTTGTATGCCTGCGCCCAGATGCGCCTGCTGGAAGTCGACGGCGACAGCACCTGGGTCTACCTCACGACCGACCTGCCCTGGCCAGCACAACCCCGCGACATCGTCCTCAAGGTGCGCAGCGAGCGCCTGGACGACGGCACGCTGGTGCGCCATTTGAGCGCAGAGCCGACCAAGCTGCCCCCGGTGCAAGGCTTGATCCGCGTGCGCCGCTTACAAGGGGAATGGATCATGCGTCCGCTGGGCGAGCGCGAAACCGAGGTCACCTATCAGTTACAGGCCGACCCCGCCGGCGATGTGCCGGGCTGGCTGGCCAACCGTTTTGTGGTCGATGCGCCGATGGTGACCTTGCGCACCCTGCGCGCGGTTGCCGAGCGCCAGCCCTGAATGCAAACGATCGGATGACCGTTGGTGAAATGTTTGGAACGACTTTGCCGGCCTGGCTTCAAAAGAATGATGCTCGTCATCTTTCGCCAGGAGCCCCTTTATGACTTTTCACTCTCTCGAAGCGCTATGAAGAGTACCTATCGCGCTTCCAGTGCATGCCTTGAGCTGGACTTTGTCCGCGACACCCTGTTCGGCCCCGTGGCCCAACGTGTCGAGTGCCATGTGCAGTTGGCCGCTATCAACCTACAAGGCTGTCCAGCCTTGCGCTTGCATGTGTCGCCCCCGTTACCCGCCAAGCTCGACCGCGCCCACAGCGTGGCATTCACCTGGGATGGCCGCAGCTACCGCGGCGTGGTGCGCGATCATGGCCGGTGTGGCGATGGCGGGCTGAACTTGCTGCTCGAACTGCAGTAAGGCGATCAATGGCAGGTAATTAGGCTGAACCCAGCCGCCGCCACGCTTCTCCATTGAAAGAGGCTGCGCTTGTCCTAGCGCGAAAGCCTGGAGGAGATCGCCATGAACAGTCCATTGCTCAAGCTCTTCATTCACCCCGCTGACGCCTGGCTGGACATCCGCCATGCCGAAGAAGCCCATCCGCAGCAATACCTGCCTCGTCTGTTGGCAATGGCGCTGATCCCCGCGTTATGCCTGTTTGTCGGCACCACCCAGTTCGGCTGGAGCCTGGCCGGTGAAGAGCGGGTGCGCCTGAGCATGGCCAGTGCCGCTCAACTGAGCGGTTTGCTCTATGCCACCACGGTGGTCGGTGTGATGATCATGGGTGTGATGATTCGCTGGATGTCACGCGGCTTCGATGCCCAACCAACGCTCAATCAGTGCATCGGCTTTGCTGCCTATTGCGCCACGCCATGGTTTGTTGCGGGAGTGGTGGGCCTGGTCCCCATGCGCTGGTTGGCTGTCGCGGCGCTGGCAGCGGCATCGGCCTATGCCACGGTATTGCTGTATGGGGGGTTGCAGACGTTCCTGCGCTTGCGCAAGGAGCAGGCCATGCTGTTCGCCACCTGCGTGTGGGGAGTGGGCCTGTTGCTGATGGTGACCATCCTGGTGTCGATGATCCTGTTCTGGTTCAACACCTTGATGCCTGAATATGTGCGCCCGGCCAGCCTTGGCTGACCGGGGCAACCGACAGCGCTCAGGCGATGGCCCTGGCCGCTGTGGCAGGATGGGCCAGGCGCTGCTCAGCGCGAAGCTGTGCCACCAGCCCAACCAGATCACGACAACTATTGAGGTTGGCGACCGGTACATCGGTGAGAGTCACGCAATCCTCAAGACTCTGCCCTTCACCGAGCCGAATGGTCAGGTGGGCGCCATCGGGGCAACTAACTTCACAACGGTCTGGCAGGCAGGCTTGCTCAATGAGCTGACGCATTTCCAGCATCGAAACACCAATCAACGACATGGTACGACCCTCTCTTCATCGGATGGCCTGTTATGTTTAATTACGCCGTCAGCGGGCGAGACGCCAATTGATAGTGCGCATGTTCAAGCGGCCGTCCATTTGCCAGAACAATCCCAGCGCAAGCAATCCCCTAGCACCTTAGTGGAAGATCTCCAGCCGGCGGCGACCGTTCGTTCTACTGCGCCTGTGATGCGACGGGCGGTCGCAGATCACTCAATGAAGTCCACAAATGCTGCGCCGCATAGGCTCGCCACGGTCGCCAGGCTTGAGCGCGGTGGGCCAGATCTGCCTCCACGCCTTCCAACACACGCAGCGCCTTGATCAACGCCACATCACCCAGCGGTAACGCATCGGCGTCACCCAGTTGGCGCAGCGCAAGGTACTGCGCGCTCCATGGGCCGATCCCTTTGAGCTTGAGCAGGCGCTCAAGCGCGGTATGTGATGCCTGGCCAGGAGCGAGTAGATCAGGGCTGGCCAACAAGGCGTTGGCCAAGGTGGTCAGTGTGACTGCGCGAGCACGCGGCATGCCCAGGCCCTGCAGCGTCAGGCCAGCGATTGCACTTGCACGAGGGAAGACATGGCTCAGCCCGGCTGCCGCCAACGCCAGCGGTTGACCATGGCGCTGTACCAGCCGACCGGCCAGGGTCATGGCGGCGGCGACCGTGACTTGCTGACCCAGTACCGTGCGCATGGCTTGCTCGAAGCCGTCCCAACCCTGCGCCACGCGCAGGCCAGGACGGCGGGCCAGCAACTGGGCCATCAGCGCATCGCGCCCCAGTTCGGCCTGGATGCGCGCAGGCTCTGCGTCCAGATCGAATACCCGGCGCAGGCGCGCGACCAGCGCAGGTACAGCGCCAGGGGCAACCCCGGACAATTCCACCCGCAACTGCGCGCCGTTCGCGGGCGACACCTGCACTGTCCCCTGCCGCCCGCGCCACTCGAAGCTGCGCCGGTACACCTCACCCTGGCAGCGCTCGATCCCGGGAATGCACCGCGCAGCCAGGAAGGCCACCATTGCCGGCCAGTCGTAAGGGGCGCGGTAGCGCAGCCACAGGCAAGCCCCGCCCTCGGGCCGTACGCTACGGCGCACGGCCTGCAAGCGGGACAAGCGGGTGATCAATGCGGCGCCCCCTCCCCTGCATCGGCCATCAGGCCGAAACGCCCGGCATGGAAATCATCGAATGATTCGGCGATTTCTGCCTGACTGTTCATCACGAACGGGCCGTATCCGACAATTGGCTCATCGATCGGCTCGCCGCTGAGCAGCAGCACCACGGCGTCGCCCAGCGCTTGCACGTGCACCTGTTCACCCACGCGATCCAGCAACACCAGGCTGGCAGGACCTGCATCGCGCTCGCCATTGACCCGGACACTGCCGCGCAGCACTACCAGTGCGGCGTTGCGGCCCTCTGCCACGGGCAATTGCAGTTCGGCACCCACCTTGAGCTGCATGTCCCAGACGTCCATGGCGGTAAAGGTCCGCGCCGGGCCAGCATGGCCTTGGTAATGACCGGCAATCACGCGCAAGGTACCGCCATCGTTGGCCAGCGCGACCACTGGGATATCCGTCGACAGCAGGGTCTGGTAGCCCGCCGCGGCACGCTTGTCCTTGGCGGGCAGGTTGACCCACAACTGCACCATTTCCAGGGCGCCTCCGCTGCGGGCAAAGGCTGGAGAATGGAACTCTTCATGGATGATGCCGTTGGCGGCAGTCATCCACTGCACATCGCCCGGCCCGATCAGGCCACCGGCGCCGGTGGAGTCGCGATGCTCCAATTCGCCTTGATAGACGATGGTCACCGTCTCAAAGCCCCGATGCGGATGCTGGCCAACCCCGCGGCGGGCATTGGTCGGGGTGAAGTCATGGGGCCCGGCGTAGTCGAGCAGCAGGAACGGGCTGATCTTGCTGGCCAGATGGTCGTAGGTGAACAGGCTGCGCACCGGAAAACCGTCGCCTACCCAGTGGGCATTAGGGTTTTGGTGAATACCCAGAATCTTTTTCATGAGATGACTCCTCTCTTGGCTGGGTATAACCTTACTTATAGTGCTAATGGCGCGGTAGATGGCCAAAACAGCACTGATCGTCCCATCTATGGAACATCAACCTCAAATCGCCTGCATTGCCAGTAACTCCGTAAGCACCTCGGCCAGGGCCTTGACCATCACATCCGCCGTTGGCCGATGCACGATGACGATCTCGTAGCTATCGACCTCAGGCAACCCCTGCATCGCGCCGAGCACCCGATGTTCGGCTGTGGCAGCGCGCGGCGGGAGCAGGCTGACGCCCATGCCATCGGCCACCGCTGCCTGAATGCCGCTGAGGCTGGAGCTGGTAAAGCTGATGCGCCAGCGCCGACCCATGCCCTCGATGGCACTGATCATATCGTCGCGGTACAGCCCACGCGGTGGGAAGGTCACCAACGGTATGGGGTCAAGATCGAAGGCAGGCAGGCGCGCGCTGTCGATCCACTGCAGACGCTCCGGCCAGCATGCCACGCCTTCACGACTGTTGCGCCGCTGCTTGAGCAGCACCAGGTCGAGTTCGCCATTGTCGTAGGCCTGGCTGAGGTCGCGACACAGCCCGCTGGCGACTTCCAGCTTGACCTGCGGATGCTGGCGGCTGAAGGCCGACAAGGCGTTGGTGGTGCGGCCGCCGACGAAGTCTTCCGGAACCCCCAGGCGCACAGTCATACCGACCATGGCCCCGGCCAGGGCTTCAAGCATCTGATCGTTCAACGCCAGCATGTGCCGGGCATAGCCGAGCAGGGTCTGGCCGGCGTCGGTGGGCAATACGTCACGGTTGCCGCGCACCAGCAGACGATGGCCGACCATCTCTTCCAACCGGCGTACTTTTTGGCTGATGGTCGACTGGGTCGAGTGCAGCCTTGCCGCTGCCGTGGTGAAACTGCCGCAATCGGCCACCACGACGATGGCGCGTAGCAGGTCGAGGTCGAACAGGGCTCTATTCGATTTCACGCTAACAGACATCGCGCTATTCAACTTGTAAATGACAAGCGTGAGTTCTAACACGCCCACCCGCTGTCGGCCAGCGCAATCAGCGCCTATTCACAACGGCACTGCCTGCCATCCAGATAAATCACTTCACCCCCTCACGCGGTTTTCCTAGGATGGACATTCATTGACCAGGAGCCGCCGCATGCGTCTACCCTGCGCTGCACTGCTGATGCTGCTTAGCTGCTGCAACTTCACCGCTTATGCCGAGACTACGATGACCGACTCTTTGATCGACGCCGCCCACCGCGGCGATGGGCTAACCGTGCAGCGCCTGCTGGATCAGGGTGCGCCGCTGGAGGCCAGGGACGCTCAGGGCCGCACTGCGCTGCTGGTTGCGACCCAGGCCAATCAAGTGCAAGTGGCGCAGGCACTGATCGCGGCCGGCGCCGATGTGAATGCCAAAGACAATATCCACGACAGCCCCTACCTGTACGCCGGGGCGCGTGGGCTCAACGACATCCTGCGCCTGACCCTCGAACATGGCGCCGACCTCAAGAGCACCAACCGCTATGGCGGTACCGCCTTGATCCCTGCGGCTGAGCGTGGCCATGTTGAAACCGTGCAGATGCTGATCGATGCCGGGGTGGATGTGAATCATCTCAATCGCCTGCACTGGACCGCCCTGCTGGAGGCGGTAATCCTCGGCGATGGCGGGCCGCGCCATGTGGAGATCGTGCGGCGGCTACTACAAGCCGGTGCTGATCCGACGATTGCCGACAAGGACGGCGTTAGCGCCCTGGAGCATGCGCGCCAGCGCGGTTATCAGGAGATGGTTCAATTGCTCAACAAATAGACCTGGCGCTACGCTACGGCCCTTCGCGGGTAAACCCGCTCACCCTGTTGCCTTGGTGAGCGACGCTTTACCTGCGCGCCGGCTTACCCGCGCAGGCCAGGCCCGCCCCCCAGCGAGTATTGCCCAGACAGGCCACCCCTCCACAGACCAGCACAACAACCTGTGGGAGCGGGCTTGCCCGCGAAGAAGCCAGACCTGACCCCCGCGGAGTATTCCCCAGACAGGCCCCCCCTCCACAGACCAGCACAACAACCTGTGGAAGCGGGCTTGCCCGCGAAGAGGCCAGACCTGACCCCCGCCGAGGATTCCCCAGACAGGTCACCCCCTACAGACCAACACAACAACCTGTGGGAGCGGGCTTGCCCGCGAAGAGGTCGACACTGACGTTATTGCATCCAGGGCGGTGGCGGTTCCTCGGCCTTGACCGGCCCACGCTCAGCCTCCTCTCGCGCAGCCCGACGGCGGGCATCATCGAGACGCGCCGCTTCGATCTCGCGCAGCACGCCCCCCACATCGGCATCGTGGTCGTCGTCCTTGAACTGCCCGGTCAACGGCGTATCGGCCAGCAACTCACCAGCCTCGAACAGCGACCACATTTCCCGCGCATAACGGGTGGCCTTGAGCTCCGGGGCAAAGCGGCCGAAGTAGCCGCTCATGTTCGCCACATCGCGCTCGAGCATGCTGAAGGCATGGTTGTTGGCCGCAGCATCCACCGCCTGGGGCAGGTCGATGATCACCGGACCGTCTGGGCCAAGCAGCACGTTAAACTCAGAAAGGTCACCATGCACCAAGCCTGCACAGAGCATCAGCACGATCTGGCGAATCACAAAAGCGTGGTACTCGCGCGCCTGCTCTGGCTCCAGGTGCACGTCGTTCAGGCGCGGCGCGGCGTTGCCGTCCTCGTCCACCACCAGTTCCATCAGCAGCACGCCGTCCTGGAAATCGAACGGCTTGGGCACCCGCACGCCGGCATGAGCGAGACGGAACAAGGCCGCCACCTCGGCGTTCTGCCAAGCGTCTTCGGCTTCTTTACGGCCGTACTTGGACCCCTTGGCCATGGCCCGGGCCTGACGGCTGTTGCGCACCTTGCGTCCTTCCTGGTACTCGGCGGCCTGGCGGAAACTGCGTTTGTTGGCTTCCTTGTAGACCTTGGCGCAACGCACCTGGGTGCCGCAGCGCACTACATAGACCGCTGCTTCCTTACCACTCATCAGCGGCCGTAGTACTTCGTCGACCAGCCCGTCTTCGATCAGCGGTTCAATCCGTTTTGGAGTCTTCATCAGGTTTAATTCGGGGTCCTGTTCTGCCAGACACTGGGTTTGCCGGCCATCCTCTCACAGCCTGAACCGACTTGCTCGCTCCGCCGCTATTCGATACGCGGATGTTGTTGTACCAAATGCTTGCGCTTGGCCTCCAGCTCAGCGATCTGCTGGTCGATGTCTTCGATTTTTTGCTCGATATTGTCGTGATGTTCCTGCAAAAGCTCACGTGCCTCCTCGATATCAGAGGCCGCTGGGGCCGCGCCGCGCAAGGGCTGGTTGGCGGTTTCCTTCATGGTCACACCGGTTACCAGGCCGACCAGGGCAATCACCATCAGGTAGTAGGCTGGCATGTACAGGTCATTGGTGCTTTCCACCAGCCAGGCGGCGATGGTCGGCGTGAGGCCAGCGATCAGCACGGAAATGTTGAAGGCACTGGCCAGCGCGCTGTAGCGAATATGGGTGGGGAACATCGCCGGCAGGGTCGAGGCCATCACGCCGATGAAGAAGTTGAGCAGGATCGCCAGCACCAGCAAGCCAGCGAAGATCACGCCGAGCACGCCACTGTTGATCATCATGAACGCCGGGATAGCCAGGATGAACAAGCCAACACTACCGCAGATGATGAACGGCCTGCGGCCGAATTTATCGCTGAGCAAGCCGATCACCGGTTGCACGAACAGCATGCCGACCATGATCGCGATGATGATCAGTACCCCGCGGCTTTCGCTGTAGTGCAGGTTGTGCGACAGGTAGCTGGGCATGTAGGTGAGCAGCATGTAGTAGGTGACGTTGGTCGCGATCACCACGCCAATGCAGGTCAACAGGCTGCGCCAGTGCTGGGTAGCGACTTCCTTGAACGACACCTTGGGGCCGGAGGCCAACCCTTCGCGGTCGCCCTGTTCGAGTTTGTCGACGTGTTGTTGGAACGCCGGGGTTTCTTCCAGGGCGTGCCGCAGGTACAGGCCGATGATGCCCAGCGGCAAGGCCAGCAGGAACGGCAGGCGCCAGCCCCACTCAAGGAACTTCTCCTCACCGACGATGGCGGAGATGAACACCACCAGCCCAGCACCAAACACAAAGCCTGCGATCGAGCCGAAATCCAGCCAGCTGCCAAGGAAGCCGCGCTTGCGATCCGGGGCGTATTCAGCGACGAAAATCGACGCCCCGGTGTATTCGCCGCCAACCGAGAAGCCCTGGGCCATCTTGCACAGCAGCAACAGGATCGGCGCCCAGATGCCGATCGAGGCATAGGACGGGATCAGGCCAATGGCGAAGGTACTCAGGGACATGATCACGATGGTGGCGGCGAGGACTTTCTGGCGCCCATAGCGATCGCCCAGCGCGCCGAAAAACAGCCCGCCCAACGGACGAATCAAGAACGGTACGGAAAAGGTGCCAAGGGCTGCGATCATCTGTACGCCCGGGTCGGCGCCAGGGAAGAACACCTTGCCCAGCACATAGGCGACAAAGCCATAGACGCCGAAGTCGAACCATTCCATGGCATTGCCTAGCGCAGCGGCGGTGATCGCCTTGCGCATCTTGGCGTCGTCGACGATGGTGATGTCTTTCAAGCCAATCGGCTTGACGCTTTTCTTGCGTGATTTCATATCCGTCACTCTGTATCTGACTTGTCCTGTGCCTGGCTGCCATCGTTTTGGTGGCCAGGCTCTAAGGCATCAGATACAAAGGGATACGAAATAATTCACCACTCACTGCTTTTTTCAGTGAATTGACCGAAGTCATCGCGGGGCAAAACCGCGATGACTCCGGTACGGCTTGGCAGTGCCTCTACTGATTGCGCGTCACTCGCCACACCGTATTGGCCAGGTCATCGGCAATGATCAACGCCCCGCGCGGATCGACCGTGACCCCGACCGGCCGCCCACGGGTCTTGCCGTCTTCACCCCTGAAGCCGGTGGCGAAGTCCACTGGCTCACCGGCCGGCCGGCCATTGCTGAACGGCACGAAGATCACCTTGTAGCCCACAGGATTGGGCCGGTTCCAACTGCCGTGCTCGCCGACGAAGACGCCATCAGCGAACGCCTCCCCCATCGCTGGCAGCGAGAAGTCGACCCCCAGCGCCGCCACATGCGAGCCAAGGCTGTAGTCCGGTTTGATCGCTGCGGCGACCTTGTCCGGGTTTTGCGGCTGCGCGCGCGGGTCGACGTTCTGGCCCCAATAGCTATAGGGCCAACCGTAGAAACCGCCCTCCTTCACCGAGGTCAGGTAGTCGGGCACCAGATCAGGCCCCAGCTCGTCGCGCTCGTTGACTACCGTCCACAACTGCCCGGTGCCTGGCTGGATGGTCAGCGCGGTCGGGTTGCGCAGCCCAGTCGCATAAGGCCGGTGGGCGCCGGTCTGGGCGTCGATCTGCCAGACCATCGCCCGGTCGATCTCGGCCTCCATGCCACGCTCGGTGATGTTGCTGTTGGAACCGATACCGACATACAGGTAGCGACCATCAGGGCTGATGGTCAGGGCTTTGGTCCAGTGGTGATTGATCTCGGCCGGCAGATCGGTGACTTTGCTGGGCGGGCCGCTGGCCTGGGTCTGGCCTTCGCTGTAGTCGAAACGCACCAGCGCATCCTGGTTGGCCACGTAGAGCTTGCCCTCGGCAAAGGCCAGGCCGTAGGGCGCGTTGAGGTTTTCGGCAAACACGGTCTTGAGCTCATAGTTGCCGTCGCCGTCGGCGTCGCGCAGTAAGGTCAGGCGGTTGCCGCCCTTGACCTGGGTATTGCCCTTGGCCTTGATCGAACTGGCGATGACGTCCTTGGGCTTGAGTTTGGCGGCGCTGCCGCCGCGCCCCTCGGCCACCAGGATATCGCCGTTGGGCAGCACCAGGGTCTGGCGCGGAATCCGCAGGTCAGTGGCGATGGCGCTGATACTGTAGCCCTGGGGCACGGTCGGTTTTTGCTCACCCCAGGCGGTTGGCTGGGCGATTTTCATGCTCGGCAGCAAGCCGCGCTGAGGATCGGGCAACTTGGGGTCGGCGCCGTAGGTTTGCTGGGCATCACCTTCGCCGCCACAGGCACTGAGCAGCAGGGCCATGCTCAAGGCAGTCAGGGGGTATCTAGGGTTCATTGCGCACCTCCCGATCGCAAGTTGGTCAGGCCGATCCAGGTCGCGCTACAGGCCAGCGCGCTGACGATCACCGACAGCACCAGGCCTGAGGGCATCACCGCCCAGGCGTCCTTGGCATGTTCGAAGGCATTGACCAGGCCCAACAGCCAGGTGGCCAGCAGCACCAGGAAATACACCAGCGCACGCCCGCCTTTGTGCTCGGCGCGGATCAGATTGACCAACCCGAACAGCAACGCCAGCCCGCAGAACAGCAAGCCGCCAGCGATCAGCCAGGCGGCGAAATTACTCCACTGGATCTGGTAGCTCTGGTAGTAGGCGATGTCACTGAGCAAACCGCCGAGAAACAGCGGCACAGTACCGGCCAGCAAGGTCGCGTGTAGCGGACCTGGCGTGCAGCGATAGACAGGTTGAGTGGTAACGGTCACGGCGGCTCCTTTTCATTCGACAATCCTTGAAGTCCTGCTCAGCGCCGCTGCGCAAGACGCACGATCACTGAGCATAGGAGAAGATCCCCCTGGCAAAGCGTTAGTTCAGCGCATGTGCGCGAATTGAAACGTTTCGAAAGACTTGCCGTTGCGCCACCTCAAGCTGCCCTCAGAGAATTCCGGGGCACGATGGCAGGCAATGTGATAAAGGTGATCGAGCCCCCACCGTCGAGCCTGAGCATGTCCGATACCCCAGAGACCAACACGCGCCCATGGACGGTCTTGCTGATTTTTCTGCGCCTGGGCCTGACCTCGTTCGGTGGGCCGATTGCCCACCTGGGCTACTTTCGCGATGAGTTCGTCATGCGCCGGCACTGGCTGAGCGAGCGCAGCTATGCCGACCTGGTTGCGCTGTGCCAGTTCCTGCCGGGCCCGGCCAGTAGCCAAGTGGGCATCGCCCTGGGCTTGTCGCGCGCCGGCTACCGTGGGGCGCTGGCGGCGTGGGTCGGCTTCACCCTGCCCTCGGCGCTTGCCCTGGTGCTGGTCGCCCTGGGCCTTGCCCGGTATGCACACGCGATTGCGCCAGGCGTACTGCAAGGTCTGCAGATGGTGGCAATCGCGGTCATCGCGCAGGCAGTGTGGGGCATGGCGCGCGCATTGTGCCCGGACATCCCACGCATCATCTTCATGGCAGTGGCGACCTGCGCGGCGCTACTGCTGCCGTCAGCGGGCGGCCAGATCACCGTCATTGCCCTCGCTGCCAGCAGCGGCTTGCTGCTGTTCAGGCCAAGCCCAGGCACACCCCATGAGCCGCTGCCGATCATGATCCGCCACCGCGCTGCGTTGCTGTGGCTGTCGCTGTTTTGTGCCCTGCTGATCGGCTTGCCGATCCTCGCCGAGCTGTCTGCCAATCAGGCCCTGGCGCAGTTTGATGCGTTCTACCGGGTAGGCGCGATGGTATTTGGCGGCGGCCATGTAGTACTGCCGTTGCTGGAGGCAGAAGTGGTAGCCAGTGGCTGGGTCAGCCGCGATACCTTCCTGGCAGGCTACGGACTCGTGCAAGCGGTACCGGGGCCGCTATTCACCTTCGCGGCGTTTCTGGGCGCTTCGATGAATGGCGCCCCTAGCGGCTGGGCGGGCGGGCTGATCTGTCTGTTGGCGATTTTCCTGCCTTCGTTTCTGCTGGTCGTGGGTGTGCTGCCGCTGTGGGAGCGTCTGCGCCGTAACACGCGTGCACAAGCGGCGTTGATGGGCATCAATGCCGCCGTGGTCGGACTGTTGCTGGCCGCCCTGGTGCGACCGATAACGGCTACTGCACAGCATGCGCCACAAGACCTGGCCCTGGCACTGTTGGCCCTGGTTGCGCTGATGCTGGGCAAACTTCCGCCTTGGCTGGTGGTGATCGCGGGCGGCGCTGCCGGTTGGTTGTTGAGCTTTTTTTGAAATCGGCTGCATCCAAAACACCCACTGGCGGGTAATCCCTTCAGCAGCCTTTCGCTGCCGAGCCGTTCCCCTGCGGAGAAACCGTCATGAATGCCAAACCCATCCTCAGTCTCATCCCCCGCACACTGGCCATCGCCGGCCTGTCGCTGACCCTGCACAGTGCCAACGCCCAGACCGGCCTGCCCGACGCGGTGAAAGTCCCCGATGGCCACAAAGTGGTCATGGAAACTGTCGGAGTCGGCGAGATCACCTACCAATGCCGGGACAAGGCCAACGCCCCCGGCCAGAGCGAATGGTTCTTCGTCGGCCCCAAGGCCGTACTCAATGACCGCGCCGGCAAAGCCGTTGGCAGCTACTTCGGCCCGCCCGCCACCTGGCAGGCCAAGGATGGCTCGAAAGTCACCGGCACGCAGCTGGCCGTGGCGCCAGCGAGCAAGGCCGACCTGCCCTATCAGTTGGTCAAGGCCAATCCGGCCGAGGGCCAGGGCGCGATGATCGGCGTCAGTTACATCCAGCGCCTGGCCACCCAAGGCGGCGTGCCACCGAGCACGCCGTGCAGCGCGGCCAACAAAGGTGAGCAACAGGTGGTGAAGTACCAGGCCGACTACATTTTCTGGGCGGCCAAGTAACGACCCAGGCGGCTCGGTGAGCGCAGTGAAAGTCGTCTACGCTGTTCGACAAACCCCAGCCCGGTGGCCGGGGTATCGACCTGCTGCCGAGGGCTGAACTCACCGTGTCATTGCCCGAACCCGGCTTCGATTACCAAGGCTGTCTTGCAGCCTGCGCCCAAGGCCAGCGTCAGGCCCTGCGCGAGCTGTATGACCAGGAAAGCGCCCGCTTGCTCGGGGTCGCCCGGCGCATCGTGCGCGACAGCGCCACGGCCGAGGATGTAGTCCACGATGCCTTTGTCAGGATATGGACCCGCGCTGGCAGTTTCGATCCAAGTCGAGGTTCGGCACGCGGCTGGATCTACAGCATCACCCGCCACCTGGCGTTGAACTTCATTCGCGATAGCGCACGCCTGGTGCCTGCCGGCGAGGAGGATGAGCCAGTGTCAGCCGTCTGTGAACAGCAGCCTGGCTTCGACCTGCAAGCACGCTCGGCGAAGATCTTCGACTGCCTCGATCAGCTAGAGCCGTCGCGGCGCAGCTGCATCCTGCATGCCTATGTCGATGGCTGCACGCACGCCGAGATCGCGCAGAAACTCGGCGCGCCGCTGGGCACCGTCAAAGCCTGGATCAAGCGTGGCTTGAGCGCATTGCGGGAGTGCATGGGATGACCACCCAGAACGGCGACGAGCGCCCTGATGAGCTGCAGCAACTGGCTGGCGAGTACGTCCTGGGCACCTTGCCTGGCGAGCAACAACGCGCGGTGCAAGCACGCTTGCAACACGACCCGGCCCTGCGTGCGGCGGTGGATGCCTGGGAGCAGCGGCTGCTGGAGTTGACTGCCCTGGCCGAGCCTCAACAGCCCAGCCCACAGCTGCGCCAGCGCATCGAACGCAGCCTGGATACCCTTGAGTCACCCGCCCCGTCAACGTCGCGCCAACAGGCCGACTCGTGGTGGAACCTGCTGCCCTTGTGGCGTGGCTTGGCGGGTGCCGGGCTGCTCGCCAGCCTGCTCATGGCGCTGGCCCTGCTGCTGGGCGACCCGCCGCCGGCCACGCCCACTTACCTGGTGGTGCTGGTGGCGCCACACAGCCAGGCACCTGGCTGGGTGGTGCAAGCCAGCGATCGCCAACAGGTGCAGTTGATCCCGTTGGGCGAGACGATCATCCCGGCAGACAAAGCCCTGCAATTCTGGACCAAGGCTGACCACTGGCAGGCGCCGGTGTCACTGGGTTTGGTCAAGCCTGGGCAAACCCTCTCGCTGCCGTTGGACAAGCTGCCGCCGCTTGAAGCGAACCAGCTGTTCGAGCTGACCCTGGAGGGCGTACAGGGCTCGCCGACGGGCAAACCTACCGGGCCAATCCAGTTCATCGGGCGCGCGGTGAAAGTCATCTGATGCCCATTCCATTGGCCTGGCGCTGGGTCTACATCTCCACCTGAGTGCCCAGCTCGATCACCCGGTTGAGCGGCAATTGGAAGTACTTGAGGTTGCTGTTGGCGTTCTTCAGCAAGAACGCGAACAACTGCTCGCGCCAGCGCGCCATGCCCATGCGCTTGCTGGCGATAACCGTCTCGCGACTGAGAAAATAGGTGGTACGCATCGGGCTGAAGTCCAGGTCCTGACGCTGGCACAGGCTCAAGGCCAGCGGCACATCAGGCTCTTCGATGAAGCCAAAATGCAGGGTGACGCGGAAAAATCCGGCGCCGTAGGCCTCGACTTCCAAGCGCTGCTCGGGCCGGACCCGCGGCGAGTCTTCGGCGACCACCGTGAGCAACACCACCTGCTCATGCAGCACCTGGTTGTGCAGCAGGTTATGCAGCAAGGCATGCGGTACTGCATCGGTCCTGGCGGTGAGAAACACCGCAGTGCCCTGCACCCGATGCGGTGGCTGCGCCTGAATGCTGGCGATGAACAGTGGCAGCGCCAGCGCGGCTTCATCCAACCGCTCGAAGATGATCTTGCGTCCGCGCTTCCAGGTGGTCATCAGCACGAACAGCGCTAAGCCGGCGATCACCGGGAATGCCCCGCCCTGCACGATCTTCGGCGCATTGGCGGCAAAATACAGGCTGTCGACCAGCAGGAACCCGAGCAGCATGGGGATCGCCAGCCAGCGCGGGGTTTTCCACAACAGCAAGACCACCGCCGCGGACAGCAGCGTGGTGATCAACATGGTGCCCGTCACCGCCACCCCGTAGGCCGCCGCTAATGCACTGGATGACTCGAAACCGATCACCAGCAGCACCACGCCGACCATCAACGCCCAGTTCACCGTGCCGATGTAGATCTGCCCCTGTTCGTGACTGGAGGTGTGTTGGATGAACATGCGCGGCACATAGCCCAGCTGAATCGCCTGGCGGGTGAGCGAGAAGGCGCCGGAGATCACCGCCTGCGAGGCGATGATGGTCGCCAGGGTCGACAGCGCGACCATCGGCAGCAGCGCCCAGCTCGGCGCCAGCAGGTAGAACGGGTTGCGCACTGCCTCTGGGTTGTCGAGGATCAACGCGCCCTGGCCGAAGTAGTTGAGCACCAGCCCCGGCAGTACCAGCAGGAACCAGGCCCGGGCGATCGGCTTACGGCCAAAATGGCCCATGTCGGCATACAGCGCTTCGGCCCCGGTCAACGCCAGCACCACTGCGCCGAGGATGGCCACGCCCATGCCCGGATGAACCACGAAGAACTGCACCGCCCAGGCAGGGTTGAGCGCTAGCAGCACTTCCGGGCGCTGGACAATGCCATGGATGCCCAAGGCACCCAGGACCACGAACCACAGCACCATCACCGGCCCGAACAGAATGCCGATGCGCGCCGTGCCGTGTTTCTGGATCAAGAACAGCCCAACCAGCACGATCACGGCCAGCGGTACCACCCAATGGTCGATGCCATCGAAGGCCAGCTGCAGGCCTTCTACCGCCGACAGCACCGAAATGGCCGGGGTGATCATGCTGTCGCCGTAGAATAGCGCGGCACCAAACAAGCCAAGCAGCACCAGGACCCTGCTCAGCCGGGGAAATGGCGCCGCCGCCCGCCGCGCCAGCGCGGTCAAGGCCATGATTCCACCCTCGCCTTGGTTGTCGGCACGCAGGATGAACAACACGTACTTGATCGTGACCACCCAGACCAATGACCACAGCACCAGCGACAGAATACCCAGTACGCCATCGTGACTGGCTTGCACGCCATAGTGACCGGAAAACACTTCCTTGAGGGTGTACAGCGGACTGGTGCCGATATCGCCATAGACCACACCGACTGCGGCGACGAGCATGCCGAGACCTGTGGCTCTACCGTGGTTGGACTGATCTGCTGCGGTCGCTGCTTGGCTCACGAATCACTTCTCTGCACAGGGGGAGGCAACACAGTCAGTCCATGAGCGTCACCGGCTCCCCACAACCTGCTAGAGCCAGACCGTCGCAGCAGCCTGGGTTCAAACAGGTCAAGTTGACACTGCCCGCCTGCGGGCAAAAAGTGTCGCTAGTATGCGGATCGGCAATCGTGCTCGTCGTAAAAAAACCGTAAAAAACCAGCCCCGGTAGCCACTGCCAAGCGGCCTGAACATAACCAGCGGTGGCAGCCCAAGCCGCGCGTTGGCTGTTTCAGCGCCAGCGGCTACGCTGACGTGCAAACCTTGAGGAGATACTGTCATGCCCACGCTCAACTCGCTGCTCTGTGCGGTGCTCGCCGTTACGCTGAGCTGCACAGCAGTGGTGTCGCTTGCTGACCCTGGCAATGGCAAAGGCAAGGGACACGACAAGGGTGGCCAGCACGGCAAGCAGGACCCGGCAGGCGCAAGCCACCAGCACGGCGGACCTTCGATCGATGTCGCAGGGGTCAGGATCATTCTCGGCGACAATCGTGACTACTGGAGCCCGGGAGCGGCTTTGCCGCCAGGCATCCAGAAAAACCTGGCTCGGGGCAAACCCCTCCCGCCCGGTATCGCCAAGAAGCTGGACAGCCGCCTGCTGGGGCGCCTACCTCATTACGAGGGCTATGAATGGCAACAGGCAGGCAAGGACTTGTTGCTGATCACCCTCGCCACCGGCGTTATTTATGAAGTGCTGCACAATGTGCTGGATTGAGCCAGGCAGTGAAGCTGCATGGGGCACTACTCTCTGAGACAGCAGCGCAAGCAAAGCGGCGACAAAGCATGCCGCAACTTGGGCCGCTGGCCGGCAGCGGATGCTCTGGCCATAGCCAGATTACCGCAGCCGCTGCGGGTTGGGCGCTACCAGATGGCAATCTCGTAAGTCAGGTAGATGCGGTTGCTGTCACGACCACGGGAGAAGTCCGAGCGATAGACGTAATTGCGCAGTTTCACCCCCAGCCCCTTCGCTACACCTGCCTGGACCACATAGGCCAACTCGATGTCACGCTCCCATTCCGCCAGGCCCTCGTCGCCTGAACGGCCATTGTCACCGCTCAGGTAACGCGTCATGAAGGTCAGGCCCGGAATGCCGGCGGCGGCGAAGTTGTAGGCGTAGCTGGCCATCCAGGTCTTCTCTTGCTCTTCGATGAACTTGCCGATACCGACGTTGCTGAACGAGTAGACTGTCGCACCGCTGATGTAAGGCAACCCGGCGTCACCCTCGAGCATCTGGTAACCGGCACCAAGGGTGTGCCCGGAGTGGGTATACGATACCTGGCCGCTGAGCATGTGATTGTCGATCTTGCCGCCATGGGCGGCGCCGCTATCGCGACTCTTGAAGTAGCGCAAGTCGCTGGTGAACACCCCGCCGGCCAACGACAGGTCGTGGACCACGCCGGCATAGTCCTGGCGGTAGAAATGCTCTAGCTGAGCGTGAAAGTAGCTCACACGCAGTTGCTTGCTGACGGCATAGTCGGCGCCAGCGAAGCTGAAATCGCCAGACTCGCTGCCGCCGTAGCCATCGAGGTACAAACCGGTGCTATCGGATGAGTCGCGCAGCTTGAAGCGATCCAGGTAGCCGGCGGTCAAGGTCAGGCCATCGACATCGGTACTGGTCAGTTGCGTACCCTGGTAGGTCTGCGGCACAAGCCGCGCATCGTTGTAGACCAGCACCGGCGTCTTGGGCAGCAGGGTGCCATGCTTGACCACGGTCTGCCCCAAGCGCGCCTTGGCCGTCAGCCCGGCACTGGCGAACTCGTCTGCTGCCCGGCCATCGTCATGAACTGGCAGCAAGCCGGTCCCACTACGCCCGCGGCCTGAATCGAGGCGCACGCCGAGCAGACCGATGGCATCGAGCCCAAGGCCCAATGTGCCTTGAGTGAAGCCTGATTGGTAGTCGAGCAGAAAACCCTGCGCCCATTCCACTCGCTCACTCTTGGCGCTCGCCGCAGCGCGGGCGCTCATGCCTTGTTCGTCGCGAAAGTTTTCGTTGAAGTAGACGTTGCGCAGCTGCACTTTGAGCTTGCTGTCGTCGATAAATCCGGCAGCGCCGGCCACAGGCAACCAACCGCAGAGCAGGCCACAAGTGGCCCCACGGAAAACAGCTTGGGACATGATCGGTACTCTTTTGTTGTTCTTGGAGAGTTGGGCGCAAGCGCGCCCTCTGCAAATCAGACGAAGAAGGACAAGGCCCCGGTGAGCAAGGCCAGTGCGGTAATGACCAACGAAGTCAGCACCGCCCATTTCACGGTGGCCTTCTGGAAGTCACCGATGTCGCGATCGACCATGCCCACCAGGAGCAGGGTCGAGGCCACCAACGGGCTCATCAGGTGCACCGGCTGACCCAGCACCGAGGCGCGAGCGATTTCTATCGGGTCGATGCCATAGGCAGCCGCCGCGTTGGCCAGGATCGGTACCACGCCGAAGTAGTAGGCGTCGTTGGACAGCACGAAGGTCAGCGGCATGCTGGTCAGCGCAACCACCAGCGGGAACCAGTGGCTCCATGCTTCGGGAATCCAGTCGACCAGGGTCTGCGCCAGGGCGTCGACCATCTTGGTGCCGGAGAAGATCCCGGCGAAGATACCCGCGGCAAACACCAGCAGGACCACGGTCATGGCATTGCCCGAATGGGCCAGGATGCGCTCTTTCTGCAAGTCCAGCTGTGGGTAGTTGATCATCAGCGCCGCGACAAAGCCGATCATGAACAGCAGTGCGGAATGCATGACACCCAACACCAGGGCGGTCATCACGGCGATTACCAGCACCAGGTTCACATACGCCAGGCGCGGACGCTTATGCGGGTTGTCGCCGAGGATTTCCTTGATATAGCAATTGCCGCCACCGGATTCCAAGGCAATGTTGCCGATCCGCCGGCGCTCCGCCCGCCCCAGCAAGTAGGCGGTGAACACCACCCAGGCAGCTCCGCCGATCACTGTCGGCAGCATTGGAATGAAGTATTCGGTCGCGTCCAGCCCCAGCGCGGCAATGGCTCTAGTGGCCGGGCCTCCCCAGGGGCTCATGCCACTCATGATGCTCAACGACAGCATCGACACCGTGGCCAGGATCATCGGGTTCATGCCGATGCGCTTGTACAGCGGCAGCATTGCCGCGCAGGTAATCATGTAAGTGGTGGTGCCGTCGCCATCAAGCGCTACCAGCAGCGACAGCAACGCAGTGCCGATGGCGATCTTGATCGGGTCGCCGTTGACGCGCTTGAGAATCTTGCGGATCAGTGGATCGAACAGGCCGGCGTCGATCATCAGGCCGAAGAACAAAATGGCGAACAGCAGCAAGGCTGCCGAGGGCGCCACCATCTTCAAGCCATCGAGCATCATCTTGCCAAGCTCAGGGGCGAAGCCACCGATGAGAGCGAAGACAATCGGCACCACGGTGAGCGCAACAATCGGTGAAAGGCGTTTACTCATGATCAGGTAGGTGAAGGTCACCACCATGATCAGGCCCAGGAGTGCGAGCATGGTCTTTTCTCTTGTTGTTATTCTATTGCGGCCATCGGCAAGGCAGACGGCCCCCTACCCCACTCGACATCGCTGGGATGTTGAGTGGGATTTTAAGTCAACGATGGGAGATACAAGTGCTTTTCAGCTGTGCTGCCGGGGCTCGGCAGTCCAGTCGGCCTGCGCCGTGTCCAGCTCGGTCGGGGCCACCGGGGAGCCGTTCAAGCGACTGAGCAAGGTTTCCCGTTCGCAGGCGTTTTCCGACAGTGAAATAACCACCGTGGCCACGGCATTGCTGGCCAGGCTGGTCAAGGCGCGCGCTTCGGACATGAAGCGATCGATGCCGATCAGCAAGGCCAGCCCTGCCAACGGTATGTCGTGAATGACCGTCAGGGTCGAGGCCAGTGCCACGAAACCACTGCCGGTCACACCTGCTGCGCCTTTGGAGGACAACAGCATGATCGCCAGCATCGTCACCGTCTGGCCGAGGGTCAGATCGATGTTGCAGGCCTGGGCGATGAACACCGCCGCCAGCGACAGGTAGATGGCAGTACCGTCGAGGTTGAACGAGTAACCCGTTGGCAACACCAGCCCCACTACACCTTTCTTGCAGCCAAGCTTCTCCAGTTTTTCCAGCATGCGCGGTAGGACCGGCTCGGTGGACGAGGTGCCGAGCACTACCAGAAACTCCTCGCGAAAATAGCGCAGCAGCTTCCACAGGCTGAAGCCGTGCGCACGGCAGATACCCCCGAGCACCACCAGCACGAAAAACGCGCAGGCGATGTAGAGCGTACCGACCAGCTTGGCCAATGCCCCCAGCGAGGTTACGCCGTATTGCCCGACAGTGAAGGCCAGCGCACCGAAGGCGCCGATCGGGGCGAAGCGCATCAGATAGCCGAAAATGCGAAACACCATGGTCGAGGCCGACTCCAGTACATCGAGTACCGGCTTGCCCTTCTCGCCCATCGATGACAGGGCAAAACCACTCAGTACCGCGATGAACAGCACCGGCAGGACTTCACCCTTGTTGAACGCCCCGATGAAGGTATCCGGGATGATGTGCATGAAGAAATCGACCACGCTGAGCTTCGCCGCAGACGCGGCATACTGGTCCAGGCCGGCCGTGCTGAGGGTGGCCGGGTCGATGTTCATGCCAACACCCGGGCGGAACAGGTATACCGCGCCCAGGCCGATCACCAGGCTGACCACGGTCAGTACCAGGAACAGCAGCAAGGTCTTGCTCATTAACCGCCCCAGCGAGCGCTTGTCGGTCATCCCGGCGATGCCGGTGACGATGGTGCAGAACACCACAGGGGCGATCATCATCTTGATCAGCTTGATGAAGGCATCACCCAGTGGCTTTAGCGCAACGGCCTGTTGCGCCCAGAAGTGACCGACCACCACGCCCAGCAGGACGGCGCAGAGGATCTGGAAATACAGTGACTTGGCGAGTTTCATGAGGCATCACCCATTGTTGAAATTGTGCGGATGCGCTGGTTGTCGAGGTGCTGCGCCCCTGCCTACCCCGCCAGCCTGCGCAAGGTGGGGGCGTAGACGAAGCCTGAAAACAGTCGGCGAGCGGTTCTCACCACCGATGCCTGAAGCGTCTTGCCATCGGCACCGCTGCGCGAAAGCGCCACGTCAATGCCGCCGCTGGGGTGCTCCAGACGCACTTCCTGCAACTGCTGGGCTTGCTCGCCGAGCATGTCCATGATCACCGTGCCAGGGCTGACGCAGGCAGTCGCCAAGCCGATAGCACCGGTGATGGCCAAGGCCCGGTGGCAGTTGTGAGGCATGAAGTAACGTACCTGCAGCGTGCCGTCATAGCGCGGCGCCGAGACCAGCACAGGCTTGGGGATCACCATGCCGCTGACATCGCCCAACCCCATCGCCTTGCCGGCTTTCAGGCGCAGGGCCTCCAGACGTTGCAGCAGGCGGGTATCGGCATCCAGCTGCGCCGGGGTCTCTGACCCGGTCATGCCCAATTCGCTGGCATGGACGATCATCATCGGCATGGCCATGTCGATGCAGGTCACCGGTACACCGTCGATCACATCCTGGGCCTGGCCAGTGGGGAACAGTTTGCCGGTCTTGCTACCCACTGCATCGAGGAAGGTCAGGTGCACCGGGGCGGCAGTGCCCGGTACACCGTCGATCGCCGTACGGCCTTCGTAGCGCACGATGCCACCCGGGGTTTCCACCAGCGAGTTGACGAAGGTACCGGTGTTGAGATTGCGGATGCGTACCAGGGTCTTGCCGTCCTGCGGCTTGACCAATCCTTGCTCGATGGCGAACGGGCCAACGGCGCACAACATGTTGCCGCAGTTGGGCGCGGTATCGACCCGGCGCTGGGCGACCATGACCTGCACGAACAGGTAGTCGACGTCAGCGTCGGCATGCAGCGACGGGCTAACGATCGCCACCTTGCTGGTTTGCGGGCTACCACCACCGATACCGTCGATTTCCAGCTCATGGCCGGAACCCATCAGGTTGATCAGCAATTCGTCGCGCTCGACCACGTTGGCAGGCAGATCCCATGCATGGAAAAAAGGCCCTTTGGAGGTGCCACCGCGCATGAGTACGCAAGGAATTCGTTGCATGATTTCGTACTCTTGTTGATCAATGGACATCATTGATGTTGTAGACACAAGACTGACAGGGATGGATAAATCATTCCAATGCAAATATCGTAGTGATTATTGCGTTTTTCAGATCAATCAAACCTGGCCGCAGGAGAGCGAACTCAGATGGAATATGAGCTGCAAGACATTCGATCTTTCGTGAAAATCGCCGAACTAGGCAGTTTTCATGAAGCTGCAGAAGCGCTGCACCTGTCGCAACCGGCCCTGAGTCGGCGGATCAAGAAACTTGAAGAGGGCTTGGGTACTTCGCTGCTGGAGCGCACCACCCGTCGTGTCAGCCTCACCAGCGTGGGACGTGACTTTCTGCCCAAGGCCAGGCGTTTGCTGGATGACTTCGAGGACTCGATCCTGAGCATTCGCGAGCTCGCCGAACGCCAGACCGGCCAGGTCACACTCGCCTGTATTCCGACGGCAGCGTTCTACTTCCTGCCGTCGGTCATCCGCGACTACAACGAACAGTACCCGAAGATCCGCATTCGTCTGCTCGACCTCAGCGCCAACGACGGGCTCGAGGCGGTACTGCGGGGTGAGGCCGATTTTGGCATCAACATGATGAGCGGCCAGCACCCCGACATCGAGTTCGTCTCCCTGGTGCAGGAGCATTTCGTCCTGGCCTGCCGCAGAGACCATGCCTTGGCCACCCGTGAGGCCGTCACCTGGACAGAACTGGCCGATTACCGCCTGATCGGCGTCGGCCGTCTGAGCGGCAACCGGATGTTGCTGGATCATGCGCTCTCCGGGCTCAACTTGCGGCCCAAGTGGTTCTACGAGGTTCAGCACCTGTCTACCTCGCTGGGTATGGTCGAGGCCGGGCTGGGTGTCTCTGCCATGCCCAGCCTGGCCATGCCCAGCGCCGACCACCCGACCTTGGTCAGCGTGCCACTGATCGAACCGCAGGTGACTCGCACCCTGGGGTTGGTCTATCGGCGCGGGGCGTCGCTGTCGCCAGCGGCGGAAAAATTCGTGTCGATCCTGCTGGACAAATGGCCCAACCGTTGAAGCCAACGCCCCGCTTGCAGCCCGGCGCGGCATAGTCACCCTGGACAATGCGTACATGGCTCAGTCCTCGCCCAGACCCAGCGAGTTGGGCCGACGCTTCTCGATCGCGAACTTGAGCAGCGCAGCGCTACGGAACAGGCCATGGGCAAACTTGCCATAGGGCAGTGTGATGAACAGCGCCATGACCGTGCCCAGGTGAATCGCCAGCAAGACCGCCATCGCTGCGGTATCACGCAGCCCCAGCAAGACGAGGCCCGTGGCGCTGACCAGCAGCAGAAGCAGGAGAAATGCCCGGTCCATGGGGCGCTGGGCAACATCGCCGTGCTCCGCTGCCCTGCGCAGGTTCAGCGCCAGCAACCCGGCCGGCCCGATGATCAAGCCAAGACCGCCCAAGGTGCCCAGCAGCACCGGCGCGCTCAGCAGCGGGTACGGCGCCTGTTGGCCCAGCAGGTAGTGGTAACCGGTGGCGACCAGCGTCGCGGCAAAGCACAACATGAAACCGTAGAACGTGAAGTGATGGAAACGTCGGCGCCAAAGCGTGAAGCGATCATCGGCATTGTTGCAGCCTTTGCCATGCCCACCGTCCAGATACTTCAGGGTCAGTGCAGCACTCGACGCCTCGATCACCGCCGCCGTGGCCGGTTGCGCCAACGCCTCGGCAGGCGAGACCGAGCGCCAGAAGCGTCGTACCGCCATCGCCAGCGCGACACCTGCAGCGGCAAACACGCTGCCGAACATCAGCGCCAAGGTGTTATGTGGGAAAACCGCATAGAAATTTCCCGCCAACCGCCCGGGCAGTAGTGTGCCGTTGCCCCACAAGGTCAGCAGCAAGAACAACGACAAGGCCACTGCCAAGGCGCTTGCGACAAACGTGCCGTTGCGCCGATACAGCCGCCCGAAGAGGGTCGGCCAGGCGTACTCGGCATACGTCTGCACGCGCACTTTGGCCATGGCCTGTGGCACGTTGACGGCGAATTCGTGGGGCTGGGCGTACTGGCAGGCGTGCAGGCAAGCCCCGCAGTTGTGGCATAGGTTGGCCAGGTAATGGATGTCTGCCTTGTTGAACTCCAGCCTGTGGGTCATCGCCGGGAAAACTGCGCAAAACCCCTCGCAGTAGCGACAGGCATTACAGATGCGCAACTGCCGATCTACTTCCTGCTCCTCAAGGGTCAACAGCGGGATCAAATCGAGGGCCGGCTGGGCGGCATCGGGCAGGTAGGGTTCAGGCAGTTGCGCGGTCATGGCTATTCTCTTGTTCTGGATGAAGGTGGCCTGTCGCCGCAGCGGCGTGGGTCCCGGCGATGCGGCCGAAGGCTGTGCCGATGGACATGCCGACACCTGCGGTGTAGCCCTTGCCCAACACATTGCCCGCCATCATCTCGCCGGCGACGAACAGGTTCGGGCTGGCATGCCCATTGAAATGCACTGCAGCCGTTTCATCGGTGCGCAGCCCAAGGTAGGTGAAGGTCACCCCCGGTCGCAGCGGGTAGGCGTAGTACGGTGGCTTATCGATCGGGCGCGCCCAGTGGCTTTTCCCCGGCTCCAGGCCCTGGGTGTGACAGTCGTCCAGGCGGGTGTGGTCGAAGGTGCCCACCTGGCAGGCACGGTTGTAGGCCTGCACGGTTTCGACGAAGGCTTGCACAGGCAAACCGAGCACGCCGGCCAGCGCCTCCAGGCTATCGGCGGTGGCGCCGGGAAAAACCGGCGGCATGAACCGGCCGAGGGCTTTCTGGTCGATGATCGAGAACCCCACCTGGCCAGGTTGATGAGCCACCAGGCGCCCCCAGATGGCATAGCGTTTTGGCCAGAAATCCTCGCCTTCATCATAGAAGCGCTGCCCATCGCGGTTGACCACCACGCCCAGCGACACACAATCGATGCGCGTGCAGATCCCGCCGTCGTAAAGCGGTGCGCGGGCGTCGATCGCCACCATGTGCGCCTGGGTCGGGTCGCCAATGGTGTCGGCGCCCTGTTCGATCAGGCGGCGTAACAGGACCCCGTCATTGAACCGCGTCCCGCGGATCAGGAAATTGTCCGAAGGCCACTCCCCTCGCTCATTCTGCCCCCAGGCTTCGCGCAACCATTGACGGTTCGACTCGAAACCACCGGCAGCCAGCACGCAACTGCGCGCCTCGATGCGCTCGGCAGGAAGGTGCCGGCCCTGGACCTCACGCGCCGGCACATGGCCGGCTACGAAACGTCCATCTTGCAGTTCGATATCGGCGACGGGCGTGTCGTAGCGGATCTGTACCCCGAGTTGTTCGGCGCTTCGATAATAGGCATTGATCAGCGCCTTGCCGCCACCCATGAAAAACGCATTGGTGCGTGCGGTGTGCAGCGCGCCAGACAACGATGGCTGAAAGTGCACGCCATGGCGGCGCATCCACCCGCGGCAGTTGGAGGATGCGCGAATCACCAGGCGCGCGAGCTTTTCGTCGGTCTGGCCACCGGTGACTTTCAACAGGTCCTGCCAGAATTCTTCTTCCGGGTACGCTTCGACCAGCACGTCCTGCGGGGCGTCATGCATGCACCGCAAGTTGCGCGTGTGCTGGGAATTGCCACCCCGCCAGACGCGCGGCGCAGCCTCGAGCAGCAGCACGCTGGCTCCTGCCTCGCGCGCCATCAGCGCGGCACAGAGGGCGGCATTGCCCCCTCCGATGACTAGCACATCGATCATTTCGCCTCCAAGTCACGCAGCGCCGGATGTTCGGCCGCTTTTCGGTGACCCAGGACTCTAGAGAGTGCTTCAAGGGCGCGAAACGCGATTACCGCGGGGAGGCATTCAGTTTTTCTAAAGGCCCGGATTAGGGGAAGACTGCGTCAAAGCAACTGAGCGCCCGGCCAGCGGCCCTGCTCCACCAACTCCCGCGATACTTCCTGCAGTACGATCTGGGTAGCCAAGGCGGCCGGCGAGAGTTCGTCATCGCTCAAGCTGACAATCAGATTGCGTCGCTGCGCTTGCGCCTGATCGATGGAAAATACGCGTAAGCCTGCCTGATGCGCCCGGGCAACCGTTGCGCCCGGCTGAATGGTGGCGGCATGACCTGCACAGACGCAATCCATCAACAGCGACAGGCCATCGACTTCCAAGACGATCCGGGGTTCGCGCCCTGCTCGTTCGAAAATCGAACGCAGCGTAGTCCGCAGACCATGCTGTGTGCTGGGCATCACCAAGGGCAGCGTGGCGATCTGTGCCAGAGTAAGCGCCTCACCCCAATCGGCATTGACCAGCGCGGCAGGAACCAGGACAAACAGGCGCTCGTTCAGCAGTGGCCGGACATTCAGGCGAGGCCCGGCGTCTGCTTGGAACAGCACGGCCAAGTCAAGGTGCCTGGCGTTGAGCTGGTTCACCAGGTAACCGGATAGCATTTCTACCAGGTGCAGGCGGATGTCGGGATAGCGTTGGCGCATCCTGTCGATCAACGCCAAGCCAAGAATCGATGCGGTAGTCGGTGCCAATCCCACGCTGGCATAACCGCTCATACGGCCACTTTGCGCGGCAAGCACCGCATGCTCCGCCTGACGCAGCGCCAGGCGCGCATGGTATTCGAAGGCCAGGCCCGCCGCCGTCGGTGACACGCCGGTGCTCGAGCGGGTCAACAGCCGGGTACTCAACTCGCTCTCCAGCTTCGACAGCTGCTGGCTCAAGGCGGAAGCGCCGACACCAAGCTCGAGCGCAGCCCTACCAAGGCTGCCGTACTCCAGGACACTCAGGAAATAGCGAAGCTGACGTAACTCCATACAAGACTCTTTCACCGCTGGGGGCCGCAGAGGCTAGCCCGGATTTGCCGATACGTCAGCCCGTTCGAATGCATCATGCCAGGTAGCTCTAGCCTGAGCTGGCTTGACTGCGTGCCTTGCCGTTGAGTAACAGATCTACCTTTGACCCATTGCCTCGGGATTGGCTACGTTCTTGGGTGCGCCGGCAAAAAACGCCACGAGATTGTCGAACGCATCACCAAAATAAAGCTCGTAACCGTTCTTTTCCACGTACCCCAGGTGCGGTGAGCACAGCACGCGCGGGTGATTGAGCAACGGGTGGGCGGGGTCGAGCACCGGCTCGTCCTCGTAAACGTCCACTGCGGCATAACCTGGCCGCCCGGCCTGCAATGCCTGCAGCAACGCGCCCGGGGCAATCAGTTCGGCGCGACTGACGTTCACCAGCAGTGCATCGGTTTTCATCCTGGCAAGATCGTCCGGAGTGACAATGTAGCGCGTGCTCTGGGCCAGGCGCAGGTTGAGGCTGAGGATGTCCGCCTCGGCGAACAAGGCTTCACGCGAAGCTGCGGCGCGATGGCCATCGGCTGCGGCCGCTGCCCGGCTGCTATCGCTGCCCCACACCAGTACCGGCATGTCGAACGCCTGGGCATAGCGCGCCAGCCGCTGGCCGATCTTGCCGTAACCCCAGATGCCCAGCACCTGGCCAGCCAGCGCCGAACCCAGGTTGACCTGCCATTGCCCTTGCCTGAATCCCTGTAGCGCCGCTACCAGCTGACGCCGCGCATTGAGCATCAGTGCCCAGGCGAGTTCTGCCGGGGCTACCGGCGAACCGCGGCCCTCGGTGACGACGATGCCACGCGCCGTGCATGCCGCCAGGTCAAGATGACCAGCAAGCTTGCCGGTCTGGCTGATCAGCTTGAGCTTGGGCAAACGATCCAGCAGCGCGGCATCGATGCGCGTTCGTTCACGCGTGAGCACCAGCGCATCGGCATCGGCGAACCTTATGGCCAATTCCTCCAGCGAGGCCGGTTGCCGATCGTGCAGCACCGTGACGTGGTGGCCCGCCAACCGACTGAAGCAATCGAGCGTACGGATCACATTCTGGTAGTCGTCGGGAATGACGATATGCATGCCGGCTGGCCCCTGGCGATGATGGAAGGATCAGACGATAGCTGAGTTGTGGCGCTTATGACGAGTGCCCCACTAAGCGGTGAAGCGTCATGCATCCGCTATTCGATGGCTGCGCCCACCCTATCGAGTGGTGATCCCCCTCAATCCGGTAATCCGGCCAGCACCGCGTTGACCATGCTGCTGAAGGCTGCCGGCGAGTCCACAGCCCGCGCGGCAGCGTTGACCGCTCCGTGCGCATGGGTGGAGCGCCTGGCCTGGTCGGCGGTGGCCGACAGCTTGACGATCACCAGTTCGCGCCGAGGGTTGATGTAGAGCTTCTGCCCAAAACGCCCGCTGGCCTCCACCGACCCATCGCCATCATTCTTCTGGAACCAATAGTTGCGGTAGCCGTAGCCAGGGCGACCGGGGCCGAGGCTGCCTTGGGCGAACACCGCCGGGTCGGCGGGCTGGAACGTACTGTGCACTGCCTGGTTGAAGCTGTCGCCCTTGACCTCGCGAGCCAGTTCACGGCGTACCAGTTCGGCGAAGCGGGCGGTGTCTCGCAAGTTGCAGCTGATGCCGCCACTGGCCATCTCGGTCCCGAGCGGGTCGACCTGCACATAGGCATCGTGCTCGGCGAAACGTGACCACAACCGCTGCTCGACCAGTTGCGCCCAGTTCAGTCCAGTGATGCGCCGCAACACCCACGCCAGCGCCTCCGGCGAGCCGTTCTGGTAGAAAAAGGGCGCCTTGTCACCTGGCTGCGGGGCCTGATGCACGTGCTGAAGAAAGCTGTAGATATCACCTGGCATGTCGCCTCGCGGTATCAGGCCGGTGGCGGCAAACAGGCCGAGGTCCGGCGGCATCTGCGCTGGATACTCCACCGCAACTTGCATGTCGAGGTTAGCCTGCACGGTCGCCTCGCCGAACGGCGTGCCGCTTAGTTCCGGCACGTAATGCGCCAGTGTGCGCTGCGGGTCAAGCGCACCTTCAACGATCAACTGGGCGGCGATCAGGCCTGTGACCGACTTGGTCATCGATGCCCATATATGCGCCTGGCCCGGTTGGAACGCTTCCAGATAGCGCTCGTATACCACCTTACCCCGATGTAGCACGATCAGCCCGTCGGTGCTGGTTTGCTCAAGGTAGTCGGCCAGGGTCAAGGGCTGCTCGCCGACCCTCAAGGCCACCTGATCGAGGGCTAGCCGGCGGCCTTCGGCCAAGGCCAACGGGACGGCTGCGCGGCCGATGCCACGGGTCGGCGACACCTCGCGGGCGTGGCGCATCGACCAGCGCAAGTAAGGTGGCTGAAAAGCATTGGCCTGGTTGACACGCAACTGCGCTGGAGGAGGAAACCCCTGCATCACGCCCTGCCCGGCCGGTGCGCCGATGGCCAACCCTGGGCCCAGCGCCCCGGCCAGCACCAGGGCAAAGCCGGGCAGATTGGCGGAGTGGGCGTGCATGCTGCGCTTGGACATGGTCTTGCTCCTTGGTTGCATTAGAAATTGGCACCAACGCTGAACGCGAGGTAATCGCGGTCACCGCGGGTGCCGTAGTCGCCGTCGAGGTAATCGGTATAGGCCAGGCTCGCCCAGTATTGGCTGGCCAAGTTGATGTCCACGCCCAAGCTGATCGAGCGCGAGCCTTGATTGAAGGCCGAGCTGTCAGCGGGTGAGTAACCCTCGACGTCATGGGCCCAGGCCAGGTTGGGGCGGATGTCCAGGCCCGGGATCAGATTCGGATAGCTCCAGGTTGCGCGCAGACGGTAGCCCCAGGAAAAGGGCGTCACGAAGCCTTCGCCATTGCAATCGCCTGGGCTTTTCGAAATCGCCAGGCACACGCTGTTATCGGCAAGTTCGCCGTTGCCGTAGGCACCGGAGCGGCCATAACGCGGTCCGAACCGCCCCTCCAGTCCGCCGACGTAGGTGGCCCCCAGCTCGCCCATCAACAGCAGCTGGTTGGCGCCCATGACCTGGCTGAACGCCTGTACGGCAGACACCTGGGCCTGGGTCACCTCCTTGCGCCGATAACCGTCGAAAGCGGTGTTGTCAGTCGCAGGACGCAGGCCATCGGCATTCAACGGACTACGACCGGGGGCATTGAGCAAGGATTGCAAGACATCGTTGCCGTTGAGCTGCACCGGCATGTTCGGCCGGTAGCTCAGCTCCCCTTGCACGGCAGCGCCGTTACGCAGGGTGGTGGCGAAGGTGATGCCGTACAAGCGAATGTCCTCGGGGTATTGCGCCCGGTACTGCGAGGTGCCCATGCGCAGCGCACCGGCCAGGGTCTGGCCGGTGCCAGACGCCAGAAAGGCAGCGCAGTTGGCCAGCGGCACGCCGAGATTGCTACACAGCGCCCCGGCAAAGCCGCTATTGGCGTAATAGCGGCTACTCACCGTGCCCAGGTAGGGCGAGCGGCTGTGGTAATTGGCGGCGAACAAGCCGAACTCGGTATCCAGCGGTTGGACGTACCAATGCAGCGAAAATCCCCATTGGCCACCGTTGCGCGCCTCCTGGTCGGCGCCCCGGGGCACCCGCACGCCCTCCTCCGTCAGCCTCACATCGAACGGGGCCAAGGCCTGCGCAACCGCGGGATTGGTCAGCATCTGCCCGCCGACATCCAGGCCTGTGCAGCCCTCAGGCATGAAGTCATTGCCGGAAAAGAACGTTGCGCAGTTGTCCAACCGAGTCTGCTCCCAGTCCAACTGGTAGAAAGCGTCGAAAGACAATGCCTGATTGAGGTTCTGCGTGAGATACACCAGGTTGACCGGCGCCAGGGCGTCCTTGACCTCCGAACCTGGGCGGCGCAGCGCGGCCTGGTTGAAGGGGTTGACGACGTTCAGCCCGCCCTGGATGAACAGGCTTTCCCCCCAGTTGACCACCTGTTTGCCCAGGCGCAGCGAACCGGGCTCCCCGTCGATGTCGTAGAGTGCGTAGGCGAAGGCATCGAGCAGCTCCACACCCGCGGTTTTCGCCGATACCTGGCGGTTGTCGTCGTCGATATCGACAGCCCGCTGGCTGTGGTCACGCTGCGCAGTGTCATACCAGTAAGTACCCCGCACGAATACCCCAAGGTTGTCGCCGCGCAGCTCCAGATCGTGGGTGCCTTTGAAGACTGCCGAGAACACATCGCCCGCGCGGTAGTTGCGTCGCCCGTCGTTGCCGTTGGCAGCCTGCAATTGCTGTTTGTCAGGGTTGGCAGTACTGATGGCGGTACCGAACGACAGGGCCGAGTCGAATCGCCCTTGCAGCGGGCCAACATCCAATTGCACGCCCGCGACCGGGGTGGCTAGCAGGCAGCACAGGGCCGCCAGCGGCGCGCGGCGCCGGCAGGAAAGAAGGGTTGCGCTCACTCTTAACCTCTTGTTGTTTTATTAGAGAGGGAAATGATGGGTTTAGCGCGGACGCGCCGGCCGCCCAGGCCGGCGGTGTCGGTGACGAGGAGTATCAGGTAGGTTTGCCGACGCTCACAAATAGCGTCTTCAGATCAATGCCATGCCGATTCGTTATGGCTCGATGGCGGTGGTTCAGAGCACCTCGAACAAGCCCGCCGCCCCCATGCCGCCGCCGACACACATGCTCACCACCACATAACGCACCTTGCGCCGGCGGCCTTCGAGCAAAGCATGCCCGACCATGCGCGCACCGCTCATGCCGTAGGGATGGCCGATGGCGATGGCCCCACCGTTGACGTTGAGCCGCGCAGGATCGATGCCCAGGTGTTCGGCGCAGTAAAGCACCTGGCAGGCAAACGCCTCATTGATCTCCCACAAACCGACGTCCTCGATTCGCAACGCATGGCGCGCCAGCAGTCGCGGTATCGCCAACACCGGGCCAATGCCCATTTCTTCCGGGGCCAGGCCCACCACCGCCATGCCCCGGTACAGCCCCAGCGGCTGGCCACTTAAGCGCGCCGCCCGCGCGCCACTCATCAGTACACAGGCGCTGGCGCCGTCGGACAACTGGCTGGCATTGCCTGCGGTCACGCAACCGCCCTCGACCACCGGTTGCAGTGCCTCGAGGTCCGCCAGCCGGGTCTGCGGGCGGTTACCTTGATCCTGGATCAGGTGCACGCGTTGGTGAGTCTGGATCCCGGTGACCTTATCCACGACCTTGCACTGCGCCACTACCGGGACGATTTCATCGGCGAACAGCCCGGCAGCCTGTGCTGCCGCCGTGCGCTGTTGCGACAGCCAGGCGTAACGGTCCTGCGCCTGGCGATCGATGCCATAGCGTTTGGCGACATGCTCGGCCGTGTGCAACATGGGCATGTAGGCGTGCTCGCACAAGCGCCGTACCGTGGCGTCCTGGGCGGCGTTGGCGGCCTGCATGTGGGCCTGTTGCACCAGGCTGATCTGCTCTTGCCCGGCGCCGACCACCACGTGCATGCCCTCGCCGCGGATCTGCTGGGCGCCGATGGCGATGGCCATCAACCCCGACGCGCACTGCCGATCGATGGTCTGCCCGGCCACCGACAGCGGCAGTCCGGCCGCCAGGGCCGACAGGCGCGCCGGGTTGATCGCAGCGGTACCGCTTTGCATGGCGGTGCCCAATACCAGATCCTCGATTTCGCCCGGTTCTATGCCCGCGCGCTCGACCGCAGCGCGGATGGCAATGGCGCTCATGCTGGGTGTGGTGAGGTCGTTGAAAGCGCCACGCCAGGCCTTGGCGATAGGCGTGCGCGCGGTAGATACGATGACAGCGTCTTGCATGAAACGGCTCTCCTTGGGCAGTTACGCCGGCAGCAGGCGTTGGTAGGCGCTGCGCAGCTTGACGGGAATGGCGACCGGGCGGTTGTCGCGGCGGTCGACGAAAACATGGCTGAAACGGCCAGCCGCGCAGGCCTCAGGTTCGCCCTCGACGAACACGGCCAGGGCGTAGTGCACTGAGCTGTTGCCCAGTCGCTCGACGGCCATGCCAACCTCGATGCGTTGTGGGAAGGCGACGGCGGCGAAATAGTCGCAGGCCGAACCCGCCACGTAGGCCACCACCGGGTCGCGATGAATGTCCAAACCGGCATGCTCGATCAGCCAGGTATTCACGGCAGTGTCGAAAAAACCGTAGTAGACGACGTTGTTCACATGCCCATACAGGTCGTTGTCATGCCAGCGGGTGGTGATCGGCTGGAAGTGGCGATAGGCGCTGCGCAGCGGGCGCTCCCTGGCCATGTTCAGAACGCCGCCTGATAGAGGGCCAGGGCATCGGCGAAGGTGACCTTGCGCGGGTTGTTGACCAATAACCGTTGCTGTTGCAGGGCATCCTCGGCCAGCAGTTGCAGGCTGTGCCGCGGTACCCCGACATCACGCAACCGACTGGGCAGGCCGCAGCGAGGCGCCAACTGCTCGAGCTCATCGATGAACTGGCTGCACAGTTCATGGGGGTCGCCAGGCACCAGCCGCTGGCCCAGCAGTGCTGGCGCCAGCGCCGCATAATCGGCGAACGCCTCAGGCCGGTTGAAACGCATCACGTGCGGCAGCACCAAGGCGTTGGCCAGCCCGTGCGGTACGTGGTAGCGCGCTCCCAGCGGGTACGCCAGCGCATGCACCGCCGCCACCGGCGCGTTGGCGAATGCCTGGCCGGCCAGGCAAGCGCCCAGGAGCATGGCCTGCCGTGCCACCATATTGCCACCATTGTGTACCGCCTGGTCAAGGTTGCTGGCCAGCAACGCCAGCGCTTCGCGGGCCAACAGGCTGGACAGCGGGTTGCGCTTGAATTGGCTGGTTGTGGCCTCGATGGCATGGACCATGGCATCGATACCGGTTGCGGCGGTTATCGCCGGTGGCAGGCCCAGGGTGCGCTCGGCGTCGAGCAGCGCCAGGTCGGGCAGCAACAGCGGTGAGATTACCGCCATCTTGGCCGCCTCGCCTGTGGTGATCACGGCCACGGGGGTGACCTCCGAGCCAGTCCCGGCGGTAGTCGGCACCTGGATCAGCGCCAGGCGCTGGCCCTTGGCCTGATCGATACCGTAGATCGCCTCCAGGGTCTGGTCACAGCCCGGATGTGCCAGCAGCGCCACCAGCTTGGCGACATCCATGGAGCTGCCGCCACCGAAACCGACGATCAGCTCGGCGCCGATATGCCGCGCCCGGCTGACCGCCGCCAGCACGCAGGCGTGGCTGGGGTCGGCGCTGACCTCACTGAAGATCGCCACGCTCAGGTGCGCCTGGGTGAAGCCTGGCAGCACATCATCGAGCATGCCCAGGTTGACGATGCCCGGGTCCGTCACGATCAGTACGCGGCGCACGCCACGCCGCTGACACAGCTGGGCCAGACGCCCGGCAGCGCCGGCTTCACACAACAGCTGGGGAGTCGTGACAAAACTGAAAGGCTGCATGTTTGTGTTCCTCTTGTTCTTGTGGGTGAACAGTTGGGCCAGGTCAGAAGGCGAAGTGCGCTTCATCCAGGCTCATCAGGCACAGGGCGCCGCCGCGTAACGCCTGGCAATGAGCACTGGCGCGCGGCAACACCCGCCGCCAATAGAAGGTGGCGGCATGCAGCTTGGCCTGGTAGAAGGCACTGTCCGCACTGCCTGCTGCCAGAGCCGCACTGGCAGTGTCAGCAGCCCGCAGCCACAATGCGGCCAGCAGCACGTAGCCTGAGTAGGCGAGAAAGTCCACCGACACCGCACCGATCTCCTGCGGGTCGCAGCGACAGGCATCAAGCACCTCGGCGCTCAGGTTGCGCCATTCCTGCAGGCGCTGGGTGACTGCCTGGGCCATGTTCGTCAGGCCGTCCGCGCGGCAACCTTGGGCCACTTCGAGCAATTCATCGATCAGCAGGCGCAATTGCTCGCCGTTGTCGCCGAGCACTTTGCGGCGAATCAAGTCCAGGGCCTGGATGCCGTTAGTGCCCTCATACAACTGGGTGATACGGCTGTCACGCATCAGTTGCTCCATGCCCCACTCGCGGATATACCCATGCCCGCCATAGAGCTGCACGCCCAGGCTGGCGGCCTCCTGGCCAACATCGGTGAGGAAGGCCTTGACGATCGGGATCAGCAACGCTGCCCGGCGACCGGCAGCCGCCTGAACTTCAGGCTGCGCGGCGCCATGTTCCAGATCCAGCGCTTGCGCCGCGAAGGCCGCGAGCATCCGGCAGCCCTCGCTGAGGGTTTTCTGCGTCAGCAGCATGCGCCGTACGTCAGGGTGGCAGATGATCGGATCGGCACTGCGTGCGGGCGCTACCGGGCCGGCCAGGCCGCGTGACTGCAAGCGCTCGCGGGCATAGGCCAGGCCACCCTGGAAGGCCGCCTCGGCGATACCCAGGCCCTGCAGGCCGACCTGGAAACGCGCGTCGTTCATCATGGTGAACATGCAGGCCAACCCCTGGTTGGCCTCACCGACCAGCCAGCCACAGGCATCATCGAAGTTCATCACGCAAGTCGCTGCACCCTTGATGCCCATCTTGTGTTCGAGCGCGCCGCATTCGACCGCGTTGCGCGCGCCCAACCCACCGCCATCGGTGCAGTGGAACTTGGGCACCAGGAACAGGCTGATGCCACGCACACCCACCGGCGCATCCGGCAGCCGCGCCAGCACCAGATGGACGATGTTGTCAGTCAGGTCCTGGTCGCCACCGCTGATGAAGATCTTGCTGCCACTGATGCGGTAGCTGCCGTCACCTTGCGGCTGAGCGCGGGTGCGCAACAGCGCCAGGTCGGTGCCGGCCTGGGGCTCGGTCAGGCACATGGTGCCGGCCCAGTGGCCGCTGACCAGCTTGCCCAGGTAGTCGCGTTTGAGCGCAGCGCTGCCATGCCGGTGCAAGGCCAGCACGGCGCCCTCGGTCAGGCCGGAATAGATTCGAAACGACAGCGACGCGCCCATCAGCATTTCGTGAAAGCAGGCTGCAACCATTTGCGGCAGTCCCTGGCCATCGTGCTCCAGTGGGCCGGTCATGCCTGCCCAGCCCTGCGCCACATACTGTCGGTAGGCCTGACGAAAGCCATCGGGGGTGCGCACGCTGCCTTGCTCCAGGCGGCAGCCCTGCTCATCGCTCTGGCGGTTGAGCGGCGCAACCACCTCGCCGGCGAAGCGTGCACCCTGTTCGAGGATGCCATCGATGGTTTCGCGGTCCAGCTCATTGCCCAGGCGGGCACAGTGCGCTGTCACATCGAACAGTTCGTGCAGTACGAAATGCATGTCACGCAAAGGGGCTCGGTAGCTCATGCGCGGCCCTCGCGGACATCGGCCAGCTGTTTGCCGGCGGCCACCAGGCGCATCAACAGCGCGGCCGGACGCCAGTGCTCACCGAACAGGCCCTGCAGGCGCTCCAGCCTTGCCAGTAGCAGGCTCAAACCCTGCTGATCGGCCCAGCACATAGGCCCGCCGAGCGCTGCCGGGAAGCCGTAGCCATACCGGTAGACCCGGTCGATATCGGCGCTGCAACTGGCCACCGACTCCTCAAGAATCTTCGCCCCTTCATTGACCAGTGCCAGCAGACAGCGCTCGCGAATTTCCTCATCGTCGATCGCGCGCCGGTGCATGCCCAAGTCCAGGGCAACCTTGAGCACCAGTGCATCGACCTCAGGGTCGTGCTCGGCATCGCGGCTGCCGGGAGCATACCGATAGTAGCCCTGGCCGCTTTTCTGGCCGAAACGCCCCAGCGCGCACAGGGCATTGTCAACCTGTACCAAAGGCGCATCCAGATCCTTGCCAGCCAGCTGGCGCGCTCGCCACTCCAGATCGATGCCGACCACGTCATACATGCGAAACGGGCCCATGGCCAGACCGAACGCCTGCAGCGCCTCGTCCACCTGCCGCGGCGTAGCGCCTTCGAGCAGCAGCTTGCGCGCCTCGGCCACATAGGTGGCAAGCATGCGGTTGCCGATGAAGCCCGGGCAGTTGCCGGCCACCACCACTTCCTTACCCATGCGCTGGCCGAGGGCCTTGGCCGCATCGAGTACCGCAGGCGCAGTGCGCTCCCCACGCACGACTTCCAACAACTTCATGACATGGGCCGGGCTGAAGAAATGCAGCCCCAGCACCTGTTCTGGCCGGCGGGTCACGCCAGCGATGGCGTCGATATCCAGAGCCGAGGTGTTGCTGGCCAGGATGGCTTTGGCTTTGAGTGTGCTGTCCAGGGTGCGGAAGATGTCCTGCTTGAGTGCCAGGTTTTCGTATACCGCTTCGATCACCAGGTCCACTTCGGCGAGGTCGGCGCAGGCCATGACCTGGCGCACCCGCGCCAGGCAGGCGTCGGCCTCGGCCTGGTCGATGCGCCCCTTGGCCACCTGCTGTGCCCAAGTCTGCGCGAGCATCGCCAAGCCGGCTGCGGTAGCCCTGGGGTCGTTATCCAGCCACAGCACCGCAAGGCCTGCCCGGGCCAGGCTGATGACAATGCCGCGGCCCATCGTGCCGGCGCCGATCACGCCAACCTGCTGAATGTTGAAGGGAGTACTCACGGGTGACGCTCCTGATTAGTGGTGTCAAGGCATTGCCCTCACCCTAGTCAGGCGCCTACTATTTTTGAAATTTTCATTTTCCATCCCATGTATTTTTCGCATGAATATAGCCAACTTCGATCTCAACCTGTTGCGCGTGCTGGACATGCTATTGCGAGAGCAGAACGTCTCCCGCGCCGCCGAGCGTCTGGCCCTGACCCAGCCGACCGTGAGCAATGCCTTGGCGCGCCTGCGCGACCTGCTCGGCGACCCGCTGCTGGTGCGCGTCGGCCGGCAGATGCGCCCCACTCCACGCGCCTTGGCCCTGGAAGGCCCGATTCGCGCGGCGCTGCAACAGATCGAACAGACCCTGGGCGTCGGCGACCGCTTCGACCCGCAGATCAGCCATCGGCAGCTGCGCGTCGCACTCACCGATTTCGCCGAACAGCTGTGCATGCCCAAACTGCTGGTCACTTTGCAAACCCAGGCCCCGCATTTGCGTGTGGACGTGCTGCACCTGACGCCCAACCTGCCGGCCGAGGCCCTCGACCGCGGCGAACTCGACCTGGTCCTGGGGCGCTTCGATGATGTACCGGCGCGGTACGAGCGGCGCCACTGGCGCAGCGAAACCCTGCACGTGGCGCTGCGCCAGGGCCACCCGCAAGTGGCGGGCACACTGGACCTGCAGACGTTCCTCGGCTTGCGCCACCTGTGGGTGCACGGCGGTCAGACCCGCGGCATGGTCGACCAATGGCTGGCTGAACAGGGCCTGGCCCGGCAGATCGTCTACACCACCCCCAATTACCTGCAGGCCGCCCACCTGGCGGCAAGCTCCGACCTATGCGTGGTGCTGCCCACCGCACTGGCCCGCCATTTCGCCAGGCTGCTGCCGCTTCAGTTATTCGACCTGCCGTTCGCGTTGCAGCCGTTCCAGCTGGAACTGGTCTACCTTGCCCACCGCCAGCACGACCCGGCACTGGCCTGGCTGGTGGCGCGCATCATGGATATTGGCGCCGACTGAGCCATCGCATCCCGGCATGGGTAGCCATGCAAGAGTGGTATTGGTTCGTCGGCGAGTACTGTCCTTAGAGTGTTCGCACTCAGAACAACAAGGACCACCCCATGCGCGTACCAACATTGCCCTGCCTGCTGGCCCTGGCCCTGCCCTTTGCGGCGCTGGCCGAAGGACCGGGCAAAGATGCCACCGACCTCACCCGCCAAAGCAATCAACAATGGTTGCAGCGCCTGCCCTTTGCCGAGCGCAGCGACTTCGACAATGCCCGCCGTGGCCTGCTCGAAGCCGTCGACGACGCCGTGGTCAATGCCGACGGCAAAACTGTCTGGGACCTGCAGCGCTATGCCTTCCTGAACGGCGAGGCGCCGGCCACGGTCAATCCGAGCCTGTGGCGCATCGCCCAGCTCAATAGCATTGCCGGGTTGTTCAAGGTCACCGACGGCATCTACCAGGTGCGCGGCCTGGACCTGGCCAACATGACCCTGATCGAAGGCGAGCACGGCCTGATCGTGATGGACCCGCTACTGTCGGTGGAGACCGCCAGGGCCGGGTTGGCGATGTACTACCGTCATCGCCCGCGGCGACCGGTGGTCGCGGTGATCTATACCCATCCACACGTCGATCACTTCGGCGGAGTGCGTGGGTTGGTCGACGAGGCCGAGGTCAAGGCCGGCAAGGTGCAGGTCATCGCCCCGCAGGGCTTCTTCGAGCATGCCATCAGCGAAAACGTATTGGCCGGGCCTGCTATGAAGCGCCGGGCGCAGTACATGTACGGCGCGCCGCTGCCACGCGGGCCTCGCGGCCAGGTGGATGCCGGCTTGGGCAAGGGTGTGCCAGCCAATGCCACGGTCAGCCTGATCGCCCCGACCCGGCTGATCGAGCAACCCTTCGAAAGCCTGCGCATCGACGGTATCGATATCGAGTTCCAGCTCACACCCGGCACCGAAGCGCCCGCCGAGATGAATCTGTGGTTCCCCCAGTTCAAGGCCTTGTGCATGGCCGAGAACGCCTCCCACGTGCAGCACAACGTGCTGACCCTGCGCGGCGCCCAGGTACGCGATGCCAAGGTGTGGGCGTACTACCTGGATCAGTCGCTGTTGCGCTATGGCGAGCAAGCCGAGGTGGTGTTCGCCCAGCACCATTGGCCGACCTGGGGCGGCGCGGCGATCCGCGAGTACCTGGCCGATCAGCGCGACATGTACGCGTTCATCGATAGCCAGACCCTGCGCCTGATCAACCGCGGCCTCGGCCCCACCGAGATTGCCGCCGAACTGACTACGTTGCCGCCACGGCTGGCGAGCAAATGGTATAGCCGCGACTACTATGGCTCGCTCAGCCACAACGTGCGTGCGGTATATCAGCGCTACATGGGCTTTTACGACGGCAACCCGGCGACCCTCAACCCATTACCGCCGAGCGAGGCCGGTGCGCATTACGTAACGGCCCTGGGCGGTGCCGAGCGGGTGCTGACGCTGGCCCGTGAAGCTTACGCAAACGGCGAATACCGCTGGGTCGCAGAGCTCACCCGGCACCTGGTCTTCGCCCAGCCCGATAACAGCCCGGCGCGCGAGCTACAGGCCGACGCCCTGGAACAGCTGGGCTACCAGAGCGAGAACGCCACCTGGCGCAACGCCTACCTGACTGGCGCACAGGAGCTGCGCAACGGCATGGCGCCAGCCGCCAGCAAGGGCGGCAGTGCCGACGACCTGGTGCGCGCCCTGACCCCGACGCTGTTCTTCGACTACCTGGGGGTACGCGTGGATGCCGCCAAGGCCGCCGAGCAGGACCTGACCATCAACTGGCACTTCACCGACCTGAACGAAGACTACGCCCTGACCCTGCGCAATGGGGTGCTCACCCACCGCGACCATCGCCGCCACGGACAGGCCGATGTCGAGGTAAAAATGAGCAAGGCCACTCTGGACCGCATCGCACTGAAGCAGACCGGCTTTCTCAAGGAAGCGACCGCAGGTGATATCGCCATCAGCGGCGAGCGCATAAAGCTCATGCGCTTCATGGCAGCGCTGGACGAACCGGATGGGCGCTTCAACATCGTCACCCCCTGAATCAGCACCAGCGCCGCTCTACAGCGAGCGGCGCAACCAGACGCCCAGCACCAATACGGCCACCCCCACCGTACACAACGGCACGATCCAGGCACCTGCCTGTCCCTGCCCGCAGCGCAGCATGCCCAGGCCACGGCGGTAGATCCCGCGCTCGCGGGTCCTGCCCAACAGCGCCAATAACAACGCCATGCCTGCCACCATCTGCATTTCGCCACGCCAAGCCAGGCACGCTACCAGTAGCAACGCCACTTGTGTGCGCCGCCAGGCCAGCACTGTCCGTTCGGCCTGCAGCCCGCTGTCGCACGCGCTATCAACCATGCCAACGCTCCCAGAACACCCCCACCAGCAGCACGCAGGCAAGCCCACACGCCACACTCAAGAGCGGCACCAGGCGCGCCAGTGGCAGCGGCGCCTCGCGACGCAGCGCCCGTTCAACCGCCAACCAGCGCCAGCCGGCGCCCAGGCTCACCAGCAAGCTCATGGCCAGCAACGCCAGCTCCATCGCCACACGTGCTGGCGCGGGCCAGGCATGGGCGGCGAAGGTTTCGAGGGCGATGGCGCCGCCGAGCAAGGCCAGGGCGGTGCGGATCCAGGCAAGAAAGGTACGTTCATTGGCCAGCGTGAAGCGTGGATCGGGCGCCTTGCCCTGCCCCAGCAACCAACGCTCCCAAGGGGTGTGACGGTGTTCGGGGTTCATCGCGGGTCCTGTCTCAGCGCAGCCCTTGGCTGCGCAACGCGCCGGGGGAAAAATAAGAAGCACTGGTACGCACATCGAAGGCGTACGGCCTTGGCTGCTGGTTGGTCAGGCCTGACAATTGGTAGCGGCCAGTGCGCAGGTCATAGATCGCCTCCATGGCATTGACCAGTGCCTGCCCGGTGACGTGGTAGTAGCTGTGAGCCTGGGCTGTACGCCACAACTGCCCCTGGTGATCGAAGAAGTCCGCCTCGACGATGGCCCAGCTGTCCTCGTCCAGGTAGTAGCGACGACTGGCATAGATATGCCTGGCCCCCGGTTTGAGCGTACCCACCACTTCCCACACCCGGTGCAGCTCGTAGCGGGTGGGGTGGGGGTTGACGTGACCCGGCCCGATCAACGCGGCATAGCCGAGCACAGGCGAGGCCAGGCGATAGCTGTTGTACGGCACGTGCAGCACCTTCTTGCCCACCAGGGTCCACTGGTAGAGGTCCGGGGCACCATTGAACATGTCGCGGCTGTCGGCGGTACGTAGGCCGGCGGTGCCCGGGGTGATGCTGTCATAGGCAAGTGCCGGAGCCCGCCGCACCCGCCGCTGACTACTGCTGTACAGCCACGACAGTCGCGGCTGCGCGACCTGATCGAGGGTTTCGTGCAGCACCACGGCATCGCCCGCCAGGCGCGACGGGGCGGTCATGCGGTAGCTCAGGTAATACAGGACATTGCCGGTCTGGCCATCCTCCAGCACGTCGGGGCGGGCGAAGGTCTGCTGCAGACTCATCGTGGCGAAGCGGCCATCGCCACGCGGGGTGATACTGTCCGAGGCCAGGCTGTAGCTGGCATTGCGTGGCCGGGTGAGGTGGTTCCACAGAACCTGCAGGCCATTACTGGGCTTGGGGAATGCCAGGACGCCGGCAAAGCCTTGGACGCCGTTGCCGTCATTGACCAGTTGGGCACTGCGAGCATTGTGCCGGGCCCACTCGCTCACTGGTTGCGGCACCGCGACACTGCGGTGCGATGGGTACACCGGCAAGCGAAACGAGTTGGGGTAGCGCTGGAGCAAGGCCACCTGCCCGGCGGTAAGCTGCTCCCGGTACTGGGTGTAGTTGTTGGCGCTGATGACGTAAAGCGGCTGCTCATCGGCGTACGGGTCAAGGGGGGTACCGTTGACCGCCAGCGATACTTGCCCCGCTTGCAGGCCGCCGCTCCAGGCCGGGATGCGACCGTCGCTACTGGGCCCCCATTCGGCCCCCACCGGCGTCAGTTCTGCATGCAGCGGCTTGGCAGCCACGTGCAGGGTCAGCAGGCTGGCGTTGACGAGCAGGATGCAGCGCAGCAGGGCAACAGGTTTCATCGGGCTAGGCCTCTTGTTGTTGTGTGATCCCAGACGGGCTTGCCTTGGCCCGCCCTTTCGGGGTGATACTAGGAGCCGCGCTTCGAACCTCACAAATAACGTGTTCGGATACGTGCCATATCAGTTCGGCATACCCTTGGAACCGCTCCGATGACCCTGAAACAGCTTCGCTACCTGATCGCCATCGTCGAAGCCGGCAGCTTCTCCTCGGCTTCGCGCCGGGCCTACATTGCCCAGCCGGCGCTGAGCCGGCAGATAAGCCTGCTGGAAAGCGAACTGGAGATGCAGTTGCTTGACCGCCAGCACGACGGCATTGCCCTGACCGATGCCGGGCGCCAGCTCTACGAGGTGGCGCGTCAGGTGGTACAAAAGCTCGACTCGGTGAAGGACGAGCTGAAGTCCAGCCGCGGCGACCCCAAGGGCCACGTGGCCATTTCCATTCCGGCCACTGCCGCCAACCTGCTGCTGCCGGAAATCGTCAGGCGCGCCGAACAGCGCTTCCCCGGCGTGATCCTGACGGTGTGGGACGGCCTCAGCCGCGAAGGCGGCCAAGCCATCGAGCTGGGCAAGGTGGACTTTGGCGTGGTGCCCAATGCCGAGGAACTCGAGCATGTCGAGGCTGAGCCGATCTTCACCGAAGCGCTGTACTGGGTCGGTGCATCAGCACCGAACGCCCCTGACACCATTAGCCTGGCCGAGGCCGCCGCCACTCGGCTGGTGTTGCCGCCGCGGGCGCTGCACCTGCGCCGGCGCATCGAGCAAGCCGCCATGGAAGCCGGCGTGCCACTGAGCGCCGCCTACGAACAGCAATCGGCACCCGGCATCGCCAGCCTGGTGCGTGCCGGCCTGGCGGCGACCATCAGCAACTGGCCGCCGTTGAGCGAACTGCTCGAACCCACGACGGCGCGACGCATCGTCGAGCCGCGCATCAGCCGCACCATCGCCTTGGCGCACTCGCAGCACAAACCCCTGTCGTTCGCCGCCGGTTGCTTGCGCGACCTGGTGCGCAGCGTGCTGATCGACCTGGTCAACAGCGGCCGCTGGCGGGGCGATCTGATCGGCAAAGAGTCCGAACCGCTGGAATCAGTGCTCGGCGTTCAGCTGGCGGTCTGAGCGCGCGTCTGCCCGTCACCTGCAGCCGACTCGCGCAAGCGCTGCAGGGTGCGCTGCGGGTTCAAGCTGGCAAGGCCAACCAGTCCGGCCACCACCAGCACTGCACCGCAGACCAAGAACCCCTGGGCGTACCCCGCCGGATGCGCGGCTCCCGCGCCCTGCACCAGCACGCCGGTGACCACCGGCGCTGCCAAACCGGCCAACGAAGCGATGCCGTTGCCCATGGCCAGGATGCCGCCGCGCTGGGCCGCCGGGGTGAACTCGGCAAGCATCGCCGGCCCCACCGAATACATGATTAACGCCAGGCCGCCACTGAAGGTCAGCGCTGCAACCCGCACGGCGGTGCTCAGCCCTGGCAGGATCAGCGACGCCGACAACAGCCCGCCCAGTATCAGGCACACGGCAACGAATACCCCGCGTGCCACCCGCGAAGGCACGCCGCGGCGCATCAGGCGCTGGGACAACCAGGCCAGCAGCAAGCTCAGCGGCGTGGTCACGACCACGAACATGACGAAAATGCGTCCGGTCTGCAGCGGGTCGATGCCCAGGCCGACCTGCAGGTAGCTGGGCACCCAGGTCAGGGTCAACGCCAACGACCAGTTAGCGGCGAAGTGGCACAGGTAGTTGCCCAGCACACTGGGATCGCTCAGCAGTTTGCGGTAGGGAATTGCCGGTTCATCGGCCTTGAGCTGGCTGGCGCGCAAACGCTCGAGCGTGCCCTCCTGGCCCAACCGCCACCACAGCAGGCACCAGACCAGGCCGATCAGTGCCAGGATGATGAAGTTGGTACGCCAGCCATAATGCAGGCTGACCCAAGGGATCATTGCCCCGGCCACCAGCAGCCCCATGGCGCTGCCGGCATGCAGCAGGGCCACCGGCAGGTTGCGCCGGTCGTTGGGGAACCACTTGTACAGTGCATGGGTGGCGACCGGCGACGCCGGCCCCTCGCCGATGCCCAGCAGCACGCGGCAGGCGACGATGGTCCACAGTGAGGTGGCGAACAGCATCGGCAGCTGGATCAGTGCCCAGAACAGGCCCATGCCCAACAGCAAGGTGCGAGTGGGGCGGCGGTTGGCCATAAAACCACCGACCACGGCGGAGATCGCGAAAAACCAGTGCAAGGCGCCGCCGATCAAGCCGAACTCGGTCGCCGTCAGGCCCAGTTCGGCGCTCATCGGCACCGCCACCAGGCCGATCACCACCTTGTCGAGAAAGTTGACCAGCATCAGCAGCGCCAGCAAGACGGCCACCAGCCAGGCAGTACGGGGGTTGGGCAGGGAAGAATCTGCAGTCATGGCGAGTACTCTTGTTATTGTTGTGGGGTGATGCCAAACGGCCGCCGCAGCGGCGGCCGTCGATCAGGCAGGCATCAGCACGCCTTTGGCGATGGTGTTGCGTTGAATCTCGCTGGTGCCGGTGAGGATACGCATCATTCGCGTGGCGCGGAAAATCCACTCTACAGGGTGGCCCTGCATCAAACCGGCCCCGCCGTGCACCTGGACCGCCTTGTCGGCAATGCGGAAGGCGGCCTCGGAGACGAACAGCTTGCACATCGGCGCATGGGTACGGATATCGCCCCCGGCGTCATTCACCTGGGCGGTGGCGTACACCATGCTGCGCGCAGCGTGCAGCTCGGTGGCCATGTCGGCGATCATGTGGTTGACCGCTTGGAACATAGCGATCGGCTGACCGAATTGCTTGCGGCTACGCGCATGCTCGATCGATAGGTTCAGGGCCAGGCCGGCCATCCCTAGCAGGGTCGGGCAATGCAACAGGCGGTTGAGGGTAATGCGCCCCATGGCCAGCTTGAAGCCCTGTCCCTGTTCACCGATCAGGTTGGCCGCCGGCACGCGCACTTGATCCAGCACGATGTCACCATGGGCACCGCCACCGGACATCACCGAATAGTCGCTGAGCACCTGTACACCGGGCGCCTTGAGGTCGACGAAGAACGCTGAAATACCCTGTGCGCCCTGCCCCGGTCCGGTCACGGCGAGCAGCACCGCCAGGTCCGCGTAAGTGGCGCCGGAGATGTAGCGCTTGCTGCCGCTGAGTACGTAGTGATCGCCCTCGCGGTGTGCCTGGGTCGCGATGGCTGTCGCATCCGAGCCGGCCTCGGCTTCGGTCAACGCGAAGCACACGGCTTTTTCGGCGCGGCACACGGGGTTGAGGAAGGTCTCGACCTGGTAAGGGCTGGCCACCTTGAACAGGTGGCCGACCCGCGGCGGCCCCGACAGCTCGCCCAGCACATGCGGCGCGAGCATGGAGCCGGTCAGCACCGTGGCCTCCTTCACCGCGCACAGGTCGGCCACGTTCAGGCCGGCCCCACCCATGCTTTCAGGCAGCATGACGGTGTACAGGCCTTGCTCGCTCGAGCGCTTCCATACCTGCCGCAGCACCGCCTGTGGATGCGGGCGCGCCCAGTCCAGCTGGGCTTGCTGCTCCAGCGGGCGAACCTGATCGCGAACGAAACCTTCGATCGCTTCGATGATCTGCGCAGCTTTTGCACTTGGTTGATACATGGTAATGCTCCCTGGTCAGATACGACGTTCGCTGTGTTGCCAGTAGGTGTCCCGGACCAGGCGGCGGACCACCTTGCCGTTGGGGTTTTTCGGCAGTTCGCTGACAAAGTCCACGCCGCGCGGCTTCTTGAAACCGGCCAGTGCACGGCCGCAACGCTCGATCAGCTCGTCGGCCTGCAACTGCGCCCCGGGCTTGAGCACCACCACCGCACGCACCGCTTCGCCCCACTGCGCATCGGGCACACCGACCACCGCCACCTCGAACACTTCCGCGAAGCCGTAGATCACCTGCTCGACTTCGCTGGGGTACACGTTGAAGCCACCGGAAATGATCATTTCCTTCTTGCGATCGACGATGAACACGTAACCCTGCGCATCGACCGTCGCCAGGTCACCGGTGAGGTAGTAACCGTCGCGCATGACCTCGGCGGTGAGCGCTGGCGCGCGCCAGTAACCCTGCATGACGTCCGGGCCCTTGACCACGATCTCGCCGACCTCGCCGGGTGCCACATCCTCGAACGCCTCATTGACCACTCGCAGGTCGGTCTCGAAATAGCACCGCCCACAGGAGGCCAGGCGCTGGTAGTCGCCGTCTTCCACCAGATGGTCCTGCTCGGTCAGTACCGTGACCAGCGAACAGGTCTCACCGGCACCGTAACCTTGCGCGAGAATCGGCCCGAACAATTCGATGGCTTTCTTCACCAAGGCCGGCGCCATGGGCGCAGCGCCATACATGACCAGCTTCAAGCTGGACAGGTCGAAGCGCTCGACGCCAGGGTAATTGACCAGCCGGTTGATCATCGCCGGCACCAGGAACAGCCGGGTCACCCGTTCGCGCTGGATGGTCTCGAGCAACAGGCGGTCGTCGTAGCGCTCCAGCAGCAGGTTGCAAGCGCCGACTGCCAGCAGGGGCATGATCTGCATGCCGCTGGCATGGGTGATAGGCCCGACGTGGGCCATGACGTCGCCCGGCCCGGAGCGCCGCGTCGGGCTGGCGATACTCTTGCGCACCAGCGCCTTGCGGTTGCCGAAGGAGAGCATGGCGGCCTTGAGCACGCCCGAGCTGCCGGAGGTGTAGTGCAGCACGGCCAGCGCGTCGTCGGCCGGGTCCAGGTCCAACCGTGCTTCGCTGCCGCGCTCGAGCAATGCGGCATAGCCCAGGTCGCCGCCCTCGCCCTCCAGCACGATCAACTGGCGCAGCAGCGGCAACTGCGCACGCCGGGTGGCCAGCGCCTGGGCAAAACTGGCATCGGTGATCAGGGCAACGCTGCAGGAGTCTTCCAGCACCCGCACCAATTCATCCAGTGACAGCCGGGCATTGATCGGCACCTTGACCATCGCCGCCTTGTACAGCGCCACTTCCGCTTCCACCAACTCCACGCGGTTGGCGGCGAGGATCGCCACATGCTCGCCGGCGCCCACGCCCAAGGTACCCAGCCCAGAGGCCAAGCGGTTGCTGCGGCGTTCCAGCTGGGCGTAGGTCAGGCGCGCTTGGCTGTCCGCTACGGCAATCTGATCAGGCCAGTAGCGGGCACTTCGGGTAATGATCGTTCCAAGGTTCACGTTGTTGTTCTCGTCGACAGGAAGACATCGACGATGCTAAACAGCCGTGCGCGGGCGCATCTAATACCAGTTTCAGATGCCGTCCATAGCGTTATTGGCTGGCATCCTCAGAACGCTGGCAGGCGTGGACCTTGCAACAGCCATGACCCCAGCTCAGAAACTCGCCTTGAGCGATACCATGAAGTTGCGCGGCTCACCGTAGTAGTTGCCGAACGTCTCGGTACCAATGGTGGTGTAGTAACGCTTGTCGAACAGGTTGTTGCCGTTGAGGGCCACAGACCAGGTGTCATCGATCCGATAACCGATTCGACCGTTCCAGATCGCGTAGCCCGACTGGCTGATTTTCTCGCCGCTGGAAGGCGAAACGCGGTAATTGTCGCTTTGCGCATTAACCCCGGCGCCGAGGGTGAAGCGTTCAAGTGCGCCAGTCAGGGCGTATTCACCCCACATGCGCAACACATGCCGCGGCACATAGCTGTTGAACGCGGCGCCGTTGAGGGTGGTGTCGATATCGTCGAGGGTCTTGGTCTGGGTGTAGGTGTATCCGGCGAGCAGTTGCAAGCGCTCGATGACTTCGCCGCTGATCTCGGCCTCGAAACCTTGGGCGCGAACCTTGCCGGCATTGACGTAACAGTATCCATCGGAGGACGGGCAGGAAGAGTTGTAGTCAGTTTGCGCCTGATCTTTCTGGATGGTGCGGAACAGGTTGAAAGCGCTGTTCAGGCGACCGTCGAACCAGGCGCCCTTGATCCCCAGCTCGTAGCTCTGGCCCACCAACGGCTTGAGCGCCGAGCCGTCTTCGGAGCGGTAATTGCCCTGCGGGGTGAAGATGTCCGAGTAGCTGGCGTAGGCCGTGAGGTTGTCGTTGAGGTCCAGCAGCACGCCGGCAAACGGCGTGACCTGGCCGGTCTCGCGGGTACTGGAATGCTGCGAAGGGACAGCGTTGAGGAAGTCATAATCGGTGTCGGAGCTGTACCAGCTCACCCGACCTCCCACGACTACGGTCAGTGGATCGGCCAGTTTCAAGCGCAGGGTCGAATAGACGCCCTTCTGTTTGGTCACCGATTTGACCGGGCCGCCACGCGACGAGTTTTCGATGAAGTAGCTGTCATCCGGCTCAGGGATGGACTTGTCCGGGTTGAACACGTCCTGCCGTTGCGGCAGAAACGCCACCGAGTAGAAATCGTCCTTGTTCGCGCGGCTGGCGTTCATGCCCAGCACCAGTTCATGTTGCTGGCCGAACGCGGCAAATTTGCCATCGATGTAAGCGTCCAGGCCATAATCGACCTGGTCGTAGTCGTACAGGCTGCCGAGCATGCCGGTGGTATTGGTGCCAGGCGTCACCGCTCCGGAGGCGAAGGCATATTTGATGGCCTGGGTGTTCTTGGTATAGACGCTGGCCACCTTGAGCTTCCAGTCGTCATTGAGCTGGTGGGTCAGGTCACTGAACACTGTGGTGCGCTTGCTGCGCCAGGTATTCCAGGAAGGGTCAAGGCAGGTCGAGCGGCTGAGCTTGAGGTCGCTGCGATCCTTGTAGCGCGGCAGGCCGCCCCAGCATGGGTTGGCGTCGACATCTTCATAGGCGATGCCCAGGCCGAGCGTGGTGTCGGGGCTGACATCGAGGTCGAGCGCGCCGTAGTACACCTGGTCCTTGCGGCTGGCGTCGTCGACAAAGTAATGCCGGCTCTGCTCGGCGATCACCGCCCGCCCACGCAGGCTGCCGGACGCATTCAGCGGGCCGCCGGTGTCGACCTGGCCGCGATAGTTGTCCCAACTGCCGCCAGAAAGGGTGATGTCGGTATGCGCGACTGCCAGGCCGCGCTTGCGCACGAAGTTCACCCCGCCCGCAGTGCCACCGGAGCCTTTCATCATGCCGGCGGCACCGCGCAGTACCTCGACCCGATCGTAATAGGCCATGTCGCTGCTGAAGCTGTCGGCCTGGACATAGAGGTTGCCCATGTCCAGTGGCACACCATCGTACTGATACTGGCCCGACATACGAAAGCCGCGCGAGTAAAAGTACTTGCCGCCCATGGTCGAGTCGTAGACGGTGATGCCGGGAGTCTTTTCCATGACCTGATCGATGGTGTTGAGGTTCTGGTCATCGAGCATCTTGCGGGTCATCACCGTGACCGATTGCGGGGTCTCCTTGAGCGAGTGTTCACCCTTGCCGATGGTCACCGCACCGGTGGTGTACGAACCGCTGTTTTCGGTGGTAGCACCCAGCACTTGGGCGTTGACCGTGGTGGCGCCCAGCTCCAGCGCCGAGCCCGTTGCCGGCACTGCGCGCAGGACAAAGGTGCCGTTGGCCTGGGGCTCGGCTTGCAAACCGCTGCCACCAAGGATTCGCGCAAAGCCTTCGCTGACGCCGAACGTGCCTTTGATCCCAGGTGAATGCAGGCCATCTGTGTCGCGCGCGTCAAAGGAAATCGCAGCCCCGGCCGCACTGGCGAAACGGCTGAGCACTTCAGTCAGGCTGCCCGCGGCGATATCGAACGAGCGCACCGTACTGTGCTGCTGGGCGGGCACCTGGGCCGCCAGGGTGACGCTCGACCACCCGCCGGCAGTGGTTGCCGCCAATAATCCAACTTTTACTGCTTTCGCCAGCCCACACCACTTGTACACAGCAGACATGCCTACCCTCCCCCAAAAGAACATCAAATGAACTCACTGGGGAATGAGCCGAACAGTGGATTGGAAAAGTGCAGGCGCTGACAAAAAATTTTCAACCGATGGCAATCGCGGCGGCGCCCTCAACTTCTGCCTAAGACTTCCCGGTGGGCGCGGAGACATTGACCCAGAACCGGCTGTAGCGCGTCACCCGCAGCGACAAACCACTCTCCAGCGCGGCCAGCGCGCGGTCAGTGTCATCGATGGGGAACGCGCCAGACACCTTCAATTGCGCAATCCGCGGATCACAGCGCAGCACGCCAGGGCGATAGCGCGAAAGATCAGCCAGCAAGTGCGCCAAAGGACGATCGAGGGCGATGATGCTGCCTTGCTGCCAAGCACCCACCGACGCGTCATTGCGCCTTGGCGCCGCCACCGCGCGGGCATTGAAGTCTACCGACTGCCCGGCTTCCACGCGCACCGTCGATGCACCGCTGAACGACCTGACTTCTACCGCTTTCTCGAGCACCGCCACCTCACCACCCTGCGCCTGCGAGCGAACGATAAAACGCGTCCCTAGCGCGAACACCTGGCCATGCCGGGTGAGCACCTTGAACGGCCGCTGCGCAGGATCAGCGGCGGTGCTCACCAGAATCTCACCCGACAACAGCTCAAGCAGCCGCTGACGACCGTCGTACCTGAGGTTGACCGAGGTATCGGTGTTGAGTAGCAGCGAGCTGCCATCGGCCAAGCGAAACTCGCGGCGCTCACCCACGGCGGTACGAAAATCGGCAAGCAGGTTGTGCGAGGTCTCACTGCGCCAGCCCAGCCAGCCCAGTGAGATGGCCGGCACCACTACTAACACGCTGCCAAGCAGCTGGCGCCGAGAGCGCTCGGCGCCGCGCAAGGCAGGGGCGGCCAGGCTACCAGGCACACTGGCCATCTGCTCGCTCACAGCCGCCATGCGTTGCCAGGCTTGACGATGAACCGGGTCGGCAATCAGCCAGTCATTCCAGGCGCGGCGATCAGCATCGCTCGCCACGCCCGACTGCAGTCGGGCGTACCAGCGCGCGGCGGCGCTGATCGCTTGCAACTCGGCAGGCGAGAGGCTCATGCCAGTTGCATCTTGATCTGCATCAGGCAGCAATGCTCCATGGCCTTGGCCATGTAGTTATTGACGCTGCGCAGGCTGATGCCCAGGTGCTCGGCAATCTGTGGGTAGGTCAGGCCATCGAATTGCGAGAGGATGAACACTTGCTTGACCTTCGGCCCCAAGCCTTGCAGCAGGCGGTCGATTTCGACCAGCGCTTGCAGCACGATCGCTTGCTCCTCCAACGAAGGATGATGCGCTTCAGGCAGGTTGGCCAAGGCATCCAGATAGGCCTGCTCCAACGAGCGCCGACGCAGCAAGTCGATCAGCAAGCCTTTGGCAATGCGTGACAGGTACGGCCGGGGCTCGCGAATCTCCAGCGCGCTGCGCGCCTTTAGCACTCGCACGAAGGTGTCCTGGGTCAGGTCGGCAGCATCGAAGGCATTTCCCAGGCGCTTGCGCAGCCAGCCATTGAGCCAGCCGTGATGGTCGCAGTACAGCTCATTGACGGCGCTACGCAAGGATAGATCGGTGGCGGACATGGTAATAGAACAGTTCGCGAGTGGTAATGAATCTTATTGTCATGCGTGCACTCGGTGATTTGCAATAGCCACGCATTGGCCCAGCAGGCTATTTACCGTGGGGCGCTTAGAACTTTTGCCTATTTATCGGTCTATGTGAATACGCACATTTGCTCGCTAGACAGCCACCTCACCAGGTTTGCGCAAGCAGATGAGCACACGTCAAACTGCCATGTAGAGGTTGTCTTTGCTCATGAAATTCAATGCCCCCCGGATGGTGCTTTTGGCCCTGTTCGCCTTCGCGGCAGTGGGCTCGGCCTCAGCAACACAGATCAACCCCAAAGCGCCGGCCTTGGCCCAGCAACTGACAGCCGTTGAGCCAGCCAAGCAGTCGGCTGGCAACCCTTGGTCAAGCCTGGCCGACGTCGCCGATCAGCAGTCGGCGCCATTGCTGGCCCATGACGACCGTTACTGGCACGACGGCCGTTGGCACGATCGCCGAGATGAGTGGCGACGCGACAACTGGCGCCGAGATCAATGGCGTAGGGAGCAGGCGCGCCGTGAAGCCAAACGCCATCGTGACTGGGAGCGCCACCACGAACGGGTAATGCGCCACCGCTACGAAGAGCATCACCGTTACTATCGCCGCTAACACCCTGCACGCCTGAGCCTGAGTGCTCAGGCCGCCAGCACCTTGAGCACAATCATCCCGGCCAGGCCGAGCAAACACAGCACACCCATGCCATAACTGACCGTACGCCATGGCTGCACGCCCGCTAGATAAGTGACGGTGTGCAAGACCCTGGCGACGGTAAACAGCCCGCTCAAGTACTGGCTCATCACCCCAGGCGCATCAACGGCAACCGCCAGCCCACCCAGCGCAATGAACAGCGGGATGCTTTCAAGGTCATTGCTCCAGGCTTTCGCGCCGCGTCTGACTTGTGGGCATTCTTCGAATTCGGCCGAGCGCCGGAAAACAGCAGCATCTTCGGGGTTTGTGAAGATCTGGCAGCGCAAACGAAAATAGCCTTGATAGCACGAGATCGCGAGCATCTTGAGCAGCAGAACCACCACACAGATGGCATACACAGACAGCACACTGTTCATTGCCTGCCCCTGGCGCAAAAGCCCCGAACCACGATATACAACAGCGGCCCTGCTGAAACGAACACGATCGTGACCAGCACGTACGGCAGCACCCCGCGCAAAGGCTCCCCTCGGGCGCGGGTGTCGTTGACCATCCAGAGACAGGCAAGCCCGGCCATCAGGTACAGATCGATGACCACTTGGGCAGTGTCGGGCCTGGCCATCAGCTCAAGGCCGAATGCGATCAGCGACTGATCGGCAATTAGCATGCTCCAGCCGGTGTACAACGTGAAAGCCAACAGCAGCGGTAAAGCGATATAGGACGCGCGCATGTGCTTCTCCTGGTGAGTTGCACGCAACCCTAGTGGTAGAGTTGCTCGCCGCTCAATGACCTGACAGGTCATGGACTCGCTACACAAGGACCGTCAGAGTGCACCCATGAGCCCTTCCCACTCCCTCACGACTCATCCGCTTACCGCCACAGCGGCGGGTGAGCACCTGCGGCGCCTGCGCCGTCAAGCCAGGCTGAGCCAGCTCGAATTGTCGCTGATTACTGGCATTTCCCAGCGTCACCTCAGCTGCGTCGAGACCGGCCGCGCCAAGCCCAGCCCGAGCACGCTGCATGCTTTGCTGTCAGCCCTCGACGCTCCACTGGAACAACGCAATGAGATATTTCTCGCGGCAGGTTTTGCCCCGCGCTACATGGCCTCGACACCCGACGCGCCAGCGATGGCAATGGTGCATGACGCGATCGAGCACATCCTGCAGGCCAACAACCCGGCACCGGCGTTGGTGATCGCCAGTAACTGGGACATCACCGCTGCCAATGCCAGTGCCGGCTTGCTCATGGCAATGCTCGGTGTTCAGACGACCCAGCCGTCCGGCCTGAATCTGCTCGACACGCTGCTGCGCCCCGGTGGCCTGGGCGACCACCTGGTCAATGCCGATGAGATACGCGCAATTGCCTGGCAACGCGCGGCCCGGGAAGCCTTCAGCAATCCTGAGTTGGCTGAGCTGTTGCGCAAGCTGCCTGGGCCAGCCGATCTGCCGCTGAGCCCGGCACTCTCCCCTGTGGTGTTGACCCGAGTGCGCAGCGCGCAAGGCGAGCTCAATTTCCTGTCGACCTTTACCACCTTCGGCATGCCGCTGGACATCAGCGTGGCGTCACTGCGTATCGAACATCTGATCCCTGCCGACCGGCAAACCTGGCAGGTGATGACGGCGGCGTACGCGCAGTGGTCAGCGGCGGCAGTTTAGGCACAGCCCAAGGTCATTCGCTCGGCTGGCGCTTGGCGTTTTTCTTAGCGATGGCTTTCAACCGCACAGCCGCTCGCTGCACGGTGGCCATCTTTTCCGGGCGTTTCATTGCACGCCATTTGCGAATCTCGTCCCGGCTTCGACCACAGCTCACGCACAGCTCGCTGTTGAGCTGGCACAGCGAGACGCAGGGGTTGTCGATGTCTTTGGCCATGGGTTTGCTCCTGAGCGGGCGCAGATCATACCTCAAGCGCATTGCTGCGGGGGCTCTCGCCCCTCATCGCAGGACATGTCGCAGCGATGAGGGGCGACTGGTCGTCAGCCATTGCACTGCGCCGTCAAGAACTTCTGACCCCCAGCATCCCGCGCTCGACGATGAAATCGATCACCGCCTGCAACCCCTCGCCCTTCTTCAGGTTACTGAACGTCCAAGGCCGCTGCGGGCGCATGCGCTGGGTATCACGCTCCATCACTTCCAACGAAGCGCCAACATACGGCGCCAGGTCGGTCTTGTTGATTACCAGGAAGTCCGACTTGGTAATCCCCGGGCCACCTTTACGCGGGATCTTCTCGCCCTCGGCAACGTCGATCACGTAGATGGTCAGGTCCGCCAGCTCCGGGCTGAAGGTGGCGCTGAGGTTGTCACCGCCGCTCTCGACGAAGATCACCTCAAGGTTGCCGAACTTGCGCGCCAAGGCCTCCACTGCGGCCAGGTTCATCGAGGCATCCTCGCGAATCGCGGTGTGCGGGCAGCCGCCGGTCTCTACCCCGACGATGCGCTCAGGCTCAAGGGCGCCGGCCTCGGTAAGAATGCGCTGATCTTCCTTGGTGTAGATGTCATTGGTCACCACGGCGATCTGGTAGTGATCGCGCATGGCCTTGCACAGCGCTTCGAGCAGCGCGGTCTTGCCGGATCCTACCGGGCCGCCGACACCGACGCGCAGGGGTTGCTGATAGCTTTGCATGAAGGCAGTCCTCAAGAACGGAACAAACGGGTGTATTGGGTTTCATGTCGCGACGAGGCAATCGCCAGCAGCGGCAAGCCGCCACCGAGTTGCTCGTCGGTCAGGGTCAAGGCCTGGTCAAGCACTGCGGGCAGCGCTTCACCGAGGTCGCGCAGCAGGGTCTGGGCGGCCTGCTGGCCGAACGGCACCAGCTTGACCCCAGCCATCACCGCCCCTTCCAACCAGGCAAAACCCAGGCCCAGGGCTAGTTGGCGTAACGGGATCGACCAGTGCACGGCGAGCCAGGCCATACCGCCCAGCTGGCTAAGCTCAAGGCTCGCTCGCCAGGCCGGGTCTTGGCCCAGCTGCCAGCCGTCGAGCATCCGTGCCAGGGCATATCCGCGCTGGCGCTCCTCAAGGCGCAGCTCGGCGGTCTCGCGGTTGGCCAGCAAGAACTGGCTCCAGCGCCCAAAGGCTTGAGCGTCATTGGCCTGGCAGGCATGGTACAGGCGCGCCAGCAGCGGCCAGTCGAGGTAGCCGAGGGTGTCGTGCAACTGCTCTCGCTGCCAGTCACAGAAGCTGGCAATGTTGTTCACCCAGCCAGCCTCGACCGCCCACTCCAGCCCTTGCGAATAGGTAAAGCCGCCCACCGGCAAGCCGGGGCTGGCCAGCTGCAGCAGGCGCAGCAGCGCCAGGTCGCTGCTCATCAACCGGCCACGACCAGCGCAGCGCCAGCCAGCAGGCCGCCGCCGAAGGCCTTCTGCAAGCCGCTATGGCGACGCAGCAGGCAACCTACGGCAAAGCCTGCCCCCAACAACAGGCCGCTGACGGTGACAAAGCCTGCACTGAACAGCCAGAACGCACTCGGGGTCGCTTCGACACCGTGCGCCCAGCCATGGAACAAGGCGAAGATCGGCATGGCCAACGCCAGCACCAGCTGCCGACCTGGCACCAGCAGCGCCGCGGCCGCCACCAGCAGCGAGCCGATGATCATGCTTTCCATCCCCAGCACATCACCGAACAGATGCCCCAGCACTGCGCCTGCGAACATCGCCGCCAAGGTCGCCAGCGGCAACGTCAGGCTGCGCCGGGTCAGTGCCGCCAACACGCCGGTACCGAGCAGCATCAGCAAGTGATCGAGGCCCGTCAGCGGATGCAGCAAGCCATCGTGCAGCGGGTTGCTGTCGTGGCCAGGGTGGGCGAAGGCCGGTACAGCGACCAGCAGCAACAACAGGGCAAGGCTTTTTTTCATTGATGATTCCTCAGGAATGGGCAGGCAGGCGCACGAACGGATGATCGTTGCCGTGGCTATGGCTATGCGGCGCGCTCTGGTAGGCACCCGCTTCCGGTTCGAATGGCGCCTGCTCGGCGTCCACGCTCAGGCCAAGGCCGCGCACCATGTCATCGAGCACATAGTCATGCTGATAGCGCAGCAGCCCGGCTTCGATCTGCAGTGGCACATGGCGGTTACCCAGGTGATAGGCAGCGCGAGCCAGCAGCAAAGGGTCGCTGCAGCGCACCGTGGATACCGCCTCTGGCGCGGCCACCACACGCACGACCTGGCTGCCGTCGGCGTCAGCGAGCAGCTCGCCACCGCGCAGCAGATGACCGCGCTCGAGCATCAACCCGGCCTCGCGGCCATCGTCGAGGGTGACGCGCAGGCGGCTCTTGATACGGCTGTCGACATCCAAGGTGACGCTAGCGGTCACCGGTGCGGCATCGGCGATGCGTCGGGTCAGGACAATCATGCTTGCTCCTTCAGAACAGAAAATAACGCTGGGCCAGCGGCAATTCGCGGGCCGGTTCGCAAACCAGCAACTCGCCGTCGGCGCGCACCTGGTAGGTTTGCGCATCGACTTCGATGACAGGCTGCAAGGTGTTGTGCAGCATGTGCGCCTTGCGCACCTGGCGACAGCCGTGGGCGACGCCGATCAGGCTGCGCAGGTTGAGCTCCTCGGCCAGGCCACGGTCGATCGCCGCCTGGGGCAGGAAGGTCATGCGCGTGGCATGCCGGGCGGCGCCCATGGCGCCGAACATCGGCCGGTAATGCACGGGCTGCGGGGTGGGGATCGAGCCGTTGATATCGCCCATCGGCGCGGTGACGATCATCCCGCCTTTGATCACCAGGGCCGGCTTGACCGCAAAGAACGCCGGCGCCCACAGCACCAGGTCAGCCAGCTTGCCGACCTCGACCGAACCGACTTCATGGGCAATGCCATGGGTCAGCGCCGGGTTCATGGTGTACTTGGCGATGTAGCGCTTGACCCGGAAGTTGTCGCTGTAGTCGCTGTCTGGTGCCAGCGGGCCGCGGCGCAGCTTCATCTGGTGCGCCACCTGCCAGGTGCGCAGCACCACTTCACCGACCCGGCCCATGGCTTGGGAGTCGGACGAGGTCATGGCGAAGGCGCCCATGTCATGCAGGATGTCTTCGGCGGCAATCGTCTCGCGGCGGATGCGCGACTCGGCGAAGGCCACGTCTTCGGCGATGCTCGGGTCGAGGTGGTGGCAGACCATGAGCATGTCCAGGTGCTCATCGACCGTATTGACGGTGTAGGGCAAGGTCGGGTTGGTCGAGGACGGCAGCACGTTGGCCTGCCCCGCCGCACGAATGATATCGGGCGCATGCCCGCCACCGGCGCCTTCGGTGTGGAAGGTATGGATGGTGCGATCGCCAATCGCCGCCAGGGTGTCTTCGATGCAGCCCGACTCATTGAGGGTATCGGTGTGGATCGCCACTTGGATGTCCATCTCCTCGGCCACGCCCAGGCAACAGTCGATGGCCGCCGGAGTCGAGCCCCAGTCCTCATGCAGTTTCAGGCCAACCGCACCTGCGGCAATCTGCTCGCGCAGCGCTTCGGGGCGCGAGGCGTTGCCCTTGCCCAACAGGCCGATGTTGATCGGCAGGCAATCGGCCGCCTGCAGCATGCGCGCCAGGTACCACGGACCCGGCGTGGAGGTGGTGGCATTGGTGCCGGTCGCCGGCCCCGTGCCGCCACCGATGAAGGTGGTGACGCCACTGGTCAATGCCTCTTCGACCTGCTGCGGGCAGATGAAGTGGATATGCGAGTCGATGCCACCGGCGGTGACGATCTTGCCCTCGGCGGCAATCACTTCGGTGCCGGGCCCAACCGGCACGGTGACGCCGGGCTGCACATCCGGGTTGCCTGCCTTGCCGATCGCGGCGATGCGACCCTGCTTGACGCCGATGTCGGCCTTGACGATGCCCCAGTGGTCGATGATCAGCGCGTTGGTCAGCACCAGGTCCATCGCCTCGCCCGCCAGCATCTGGCCCTGGCCCATGCCATCGCGGATGACCTTGCCACCGCCGAACTTGACCTCCTCGCCATAGATGGTGAAGTCCTTCTCCACTTCCACCCACAGCGCGGTGTCGGCCAGACGCACCCGGTCGCCTACGGTGGGGCCGAACATGTCGGCATAGGCCTGGCGGGAAATTCGGCTCATAGCCTGCCCTCCAGCGCGCCCATCACCTTGCCCTGAAAGCCATACACCTCTCGCTTGCCAGCGTAGGCCACCAACTGCACGGTGCGCGCCTGGCCTGGTTCGAAGCGCACCGCGGTGCCGGCCGGTATGTCCAGGCGAAAGCCGAGGGTCGGCTCACGCTCGAACACCAGCGCGTCGTTGACTTCATAGAAGTGGTAGTGCGAACCGACCTGCACCGGTCGGTCGCCATGGTTAGCGACGCTGACACTGACGGTGGCGCGGCCAACATTGAGTTCGATATCGCCGGCGGCGACCTGGATTTCTCCGGGGATCATGCGGGGCTCCTTAGACGATAGGGTCGTGAACGGTGACAAGCTTGGTGCCGTCGGGAAAGGTCGCCTCGACCTGGACGTCGTGGATCATCTCGGGCACGCCGTCCATGACCTGATCACGCCTGAGCACTTCACGCCCCAGGCTCATCAACTCGGCGACACTGCGGCCATCGCGCGCGCCCTCCATCACCGCAGCGCTGATCAACGCCACCGCTTCCGGGTAGTTGAGCTTCAGGCCGCGGCCCAGGCGGCGCTCGGCCAGCAGCGCGGCGGTGAACAGCAGCAGTTTGTCTTTCTCTCTTGGGGTCAGCTCCACGGCGTCTCTCTCAGGTAGCCCAGATGCGCGGCGGGCATGGCGCCAGGCCGAGTACGGCCGGGCGCAGCACATGCCAGAGGCGCTGCAGGGTGTGTTGCAGATGTTGGTTGTCGTGATCGAGCAGGCGGATCACCAGCAATTGACCGAGCAGGGTCGCGCCTGCTGGGTTGGCGAGCTGCTCCAATTCGGCGCGGACCTGCTCGAGCAGGGCCTGGTCGGCCGGGGCCGCGCAGAAGGTCGCGAGCAATGGGTGCTCGGCAACTTTCGCCAGGCGCCCGCCTTCGATGCGCAGGCGCTCGTGCAGGCCCGGATCATCCGCCAGCTCGATGCGCAGCCGGCTGTCCAGCGCGCCCTGGCTGAAGCGCTCGTTCATCACTGGCCGGCCCAGGCACAGGGTCTCCCAGGCCAACAGCCGGGCACCGGGTTCAAGGGTAAAGCGGCTATCAAGGCTGGCCCTGGCGCCGGAGAAAAAGATGCTGCCTTGTGGCAGCCACTCCAAGGTGCTGCCCGCGGCCAGGTGAAAGTACTGCGCAAGCCGCGCGGTGGGCCCGATGCTGCGATAGAACTTGCTGGCGCCCGGCATGGTGAGCAGTGCATGGCTGCCAGATTCGAGCTGGATGTCCAGCTCCAGGCGGTCGCCCGCAACGATGCCCCCGGGCGGATGCAGGATGTACACATGGCACGGTGCACCTTCTGGGTAGAACGGGCGCTGCACCAAAAGAGGTCCAAAATGCTTGCGCGCACCAAGGCGGGTCACTCCGTCGCGCTCGACGAAGCGCAACTGCAGGTGGGCGCTCCAACCCGCGTCCTGTTCGATTTTCTCTGGTTGTTCCGCCTGCAACATCCTGCGGCCCCTGCAAATCCGTGGCGCTATGGCCGGTTATGAGGGTCGGGGCAAGCAGCGAAGTTGCTGTACCAGCCTGACCACTCGATCAAATTCGATGGCTGGATATAGCAGGTTGCGGGCCAACTACGCAGGTGAACGATTGTGAAACTGTTAGCGCAGATGCTCTGGCATCGAGCACCAGCGCCTGGGCGCACAATCGCAGGGCGATGGATTGCTCCGATACGGTGCCCGCGATGCGTCCATTCCACCCCCAAGATGAAATAGAGAAACTTCCTACACCCCTTTAGGAAGTCAAAAATATCACTGAGAAATGCTTCTTCGTTAGTGTCGGGACTTGAGCCCGAGGCAGCCCATTCCCTGCGTGGCTGTTAGCGCACAACCCGCAGATCCGCCAAATGGATGGCCGCTTCCCAGCAGACAAGGACTTCTCATGCCCCGCCAATCCAATCTTCGTTACAGCGTGCAACCCTTGGTCGGCGACGCCGCATTCGAGGTGGTCTCGTTCACCCTCGATGAAGCCTTGAGCACCCCGTTCAAGCTCAACCTGGAGCTGGTCAGCGCAGACGCCGACGTCGACTTTGCCCAGCTGCTCGACCAGCCTGTGCTGTTCACTATCTGGGACGGCCCACGCCCGGTGCGCTACGTGCACGGCCTGGTCAGCAGCTTCAGCCAGGGTGACAGCGGCTTCTCTCGCACCCGCTACCAGGCACTGGTCGAACCGCAGCTGGCCCGCGCCAGCCTGCGCTCGAACTGGCGGATCTTCCAGCAAAAGACCGTGCCGCAAATCCTTGAGCTGATGTTCCAGGCCCAGCGGCTGAGCAACGTCAGCCTGGTGGCCTGTTTCGACCATCAGGTTCGCGAATTCTGTGTCCAGGCCGGTGAAACCGACCTCGACTTCCTGTCCCGCCTGGCCGCCGAAGAAGGCTTTATCTACAGCTTCGAGCACAGCGCCACCGGCCATCAACTGATCATCACCGACCGCCTGCTGGAGATGGGCCTGATCAGCCGCAGCGTGATCAAGGCCGAAGACGACGATGAGGGCTTCGTCGATGACGTCGAAACGCCCGACGCCGACCCCATCGCCGTGCTCTACCAGCCCAACGGCGGCGGCGATCAGGCCAAACCCGCCCTGCACCGCTTTCGCTACAGCGAACAGGTACGCAGCGCCCGCCAGGTGCAGCGCGACTACAGTTTCAAGCACCCCGCCTACCGCCAGGAGCATGCCGCCACTGCCAGCGACCTGCAGCACCAGTCCCCGGCCTACGAGCGCTTCGACTATCCCGGACGCTACAAGCGGGATGTGGTCGGCAAGCCGTTCACCCACAACCGCCTCACCGCCTTGCGCCACGATGCACGCATCGCCCAGGTCGAAGGCGACGATGTGCGCCTGCAACCGGGCTTGAGTTTCAACCTGATCGACCACCCGCGCGAAGACCTCAACGTCCACTGGCGGGTGATCGGCGTGCACCACGAGGGCTGCCAGTTCACCAGCCTGCAGCAAGAGGCGTCGGGCGCCGACCAGGGCACCCGCTACCTGCAACAGGCGACGTTGATTCCCGGGCGCATCGAGTGGAAACCCGCCCTGCTGCCCAAGCCGCATATCGACGGCCCGCACATGGCCACCGTGGTCGGCCCGGCCAACGAGCAGATCTATTGCGATGAATGGGGCCGGGTCAAGGTCAGCTTCCCCTGGGACCGCGACAGCCAGGAAAATGAGTTCAGCTCGTGCTGGGTGCGCGTCTCGCAAGGCTGGGCCGGCGGCAGCTGGGGCGCGATGGCCATCCCCCGGATCGGCCAGGAAGTGATCATCCACTACGTCAACGCCGATCCCGACCAGCCGCTGATCACCGGCCGAACCTACTGCGCCAACCAGCTACCGCCGTACGAGCTGCCCAAGCACAAGACCCGCATGACCATCAAAAGCCAGACCCACAAGGGCCAAGGTTTCAATGAGCTGCGTTTCGAGGATGAGCTGGGGCATGAGGAGGTGTTCATTCATGCGCAGAGGGATCAGAACACCCACGTCAAGCACAACCAAACCACCTTCGTCGGCAACGACCGCAGCGAACGGGTCGAGCATGACGAGACGGTCTCGATTGGCAATGACCGCCGCGAAGACGTTGGCCGCGATGAGTCCGTCAGCATTGGCCAAAACCGCCTGCATGAAATCAGCAATGACGACAGCCTGACCATCGGCCGCACGCAGACCATTGTCACCGGCCAGGATCGGATCGAAACGGTCGGCAATCACCGCCAGGACAAAACCACCGCCAATCATTCGGTGGAAATTGGCGGCCATCTGCAGCAACAGGTGGCCGGCCATGTCGAGCTACGCGCAGGCCAAGCGATCAAGCAGCAGACCCAGGTGTTTGACATTGAAGTCGCCGACAGCCTGACCATCAAGAGCCCAGGCGGACTGCTTCGGCTCGATGGCGCCGGCATTACCCTCGAGGGCGTGGCCATCACTATCAAAGGCCCGGTGGCGCAAAACGCTACCGGCAGCAGCAACGCGTTTGCCATCGACGGCGCGCCAGTGGTAGGCGAGCCGATATGCGTCAGTTGCCTGCTCAAAGCCATCCAAGAGGGCCGTAGCGTAGTGCGCATGGAAGGAGCCGGCCAATGAATGATGCTTTCAGAGACGCCCTGTTCACGCCTTTGCGCGAGTCTTCGCAGTATCGCCTGGCCGCGATCGTCGAGCTCGGTCGGCTCAGCGAACAAGAGCGAGAACGGCTCGCGAGCAAATGCCCAGGCAGGCTGTGGTCGCTTTTGCAGCAGAGCGATTTCAAAAACCTGCTATCGGTGGCCCCCTGCCTGTGTGTGCCGCGCGAGGGCGCCAGCCTGGAAGGCCAGTGGGACTTTTTCTGGATGCTCAATGAACTTGCCATGCAAGGCATCTGTGGCTGGATCGTCAGCAAACTGCCGGCCGCAGCGTTGCTTGAGCACCTCGGCCAAGCCAACATCGTGCGGGCTGCCGATGGCCATCGCTACCTGCTGCGCTATCACACCGAACACAGCCTGAAAGTGCTGCATGCACGCCGGGATCTGCCAGACATCGCGCACTGGCTGGCACCTATCCATAGCTGGTGGGTGCCCTATCCCGATCATCAAAAACAATCCTGGCAGTGCCTGAGCGGAGGTGACCTGCCTGCCGGCAAGCGCCTGTCTGGCCTGGCGCTTGACCAGGCGTGCTGGCATGCACTCAGCGGTGAACCGCTTAGCCAGCGCCTTGCCGAGCAACTCAAAAGCACACTGGCCGACAGCGGTATGCCTGCCCGTTGTCACGGAGTGCGCCTTGGGCTTGCCCAACACCATCTTGCTCAAGCGCGCGCCGCCGGCCTGACCCGGCAAGCGGACTTGATCACCTATGTCAATTGCATGGCTGTCCACGAGACCACCTTGAAAACCTGCGCTGCGTGGCAGCACGCCTTGGATCAAGCCCGTGCCAATACCCGCCTGCTCGCCGACGCCCTGGCCCAGGCGAACATTCAATCGCTGCAGTAAGGACGCTCAGATGATCGCTTGGCAAGACTTCCTCGAGCTCAACCGCAAATCCTGCGAAGAACTCAGCGAGCAGTTCGACCTCGGCCCCGCCGTCAGCTGCACCCGCACCTTCACCATCCTGCCGCTGCGCTACGCCGTGGTTGGCGGCAACCCCGGCCAGCGCAAGCGTTTGCCCGATCTGGCCGAGCACCTGCGCCAGCCCCAGCAGGTCGCCACACTCAAGCATGCGGCCTATGCCATACGCCCTTTGCGCGAAGGGTTCCTGTATGTGATGGAACAGCGCACCAGCACTGGCCGCGCTACCCTGCACCGGCCCTATCGGATTGCCGCCAACGGCTCGCTGTCACTCACCGAGCCCGACGCGCCCTGGGAGCCACCGCCAGCCCTCGGCGTCCGGGACGTACTCAGCAACATCGCCTGGGCCTTCAACGTGCACGACCTGGACGATCTGCAAGCGCTGCGCGTGTTCTACAGCCCCGACCCGCTGACCGTAGCCGCCCAGCAACAATTGCTGCGCCGGCGGCACAGCCTGCCCGCCGTGAACATCGCCCGCTTCACCGGCACAGCCTGCCCGACGCCCGAACCGCATGTGCTGACCCATGACCAGCTCGAACAAGTCGCCGACTTTGCCGCCGAGTACGATCCGCAGCTGCGCACCCTGCTCCAGCGCCAACTGTTCAGCACACCCAGCGTCCTCTCCCTGGCCGGCGTCCGGCAGATGCTCAGGCCCATGGCAGACACGCTCAAGCCACGCGGGGTTGCCCTGGTGGTCGAAGATGCCATCGGCATCACCCAAGAGCTCAATGCCTGGCGCAACGCCGGTCTTGAACACCTCAAGGACTGGCTGGAAACCACCGAGCCGGCCGGCCCCGACGGTAAGCCCGGGCCGAGCAACGAGCGCAAGACCCTGGTCGCCCAAGCCTTCACCGAGCTGCACCAGCAGTTCAGCGAACGCAAGGTCGCCGCGCTCATGGGCCGGCACGCCGAAACCTTGCGCGTGCAGCTCAAAGACAGCGATCAAGCCTTGCTGCCAGGGATGAACCGCGAAGGCTGGAATCAGTTCAAGGACACCCTCATCGATATCAACAGCGAGCTGGTGCGCCAAGACCTGCAAGCTCGCGCCGAGCGAGGCGAGTTCGCCAAACAGTTCGAACAACGCTACCTGCCCCGGGTCAACCTGGGCGGTATGCGCGTACAGCTTGGCTGGTTCCGCCAGGAGAGCGAAGAAGCGCAACGACTGGCCGAGGCACGCGCCGACGACCATCTGGCCTGGCTGCTCAGCCCCACCTTGCTGGAGGCATTGGCCTACTACGACGACAACGACCTCAACAGTGGGCTGTGCTTCGCTCACCAGAGCGGCTTGTGTGTCATCGGCATGGAAGCGGTGCCAGCCGGCGCGCGCCTGTTGGCCCAGTGGTGGCAAGCCGAAGAAATGACCCCAGCCAACCTGGCGCTGCGCTCGTTCGTGTTCAACCAGCGCGACATCGCCCAGGTGCTGGAACAAACCCGGCTGAAGCTCGCCAACCTGCAGGCGCCCGCCGACCCGTGGCAGATGCTCGACACCACGCTCAAGCAGGCCAAGGAACTGGCTGCCCAGTTCAGCCGCGTCGATGGCCACCTCGATCAGCTTGCCGAGCACAGCCAGATCAACACCGCTGGCGCCCTGGCCTGGCTGGGCCAGCTGGGGCGAGAAAGCCTGCAGGCAGGCATGCCCAACAGCAGCGACCACCGGCTGCATCGACGCTTGACTGCCTACCTGGTGGCCTCGCTGGGTGAACAGGCGTTGAACTTGCGCCTGGCCGAACACGCCCAGGATGGCCGCACCCCCTCCCCCGGACGCGTCGCCGCCCCCATCGTGCGCCGCCTGGAGCAAGCCTATGTCGACAGTGTGCGAGGCGCGCAGAGCAATGCGTTCTACCGATTGCGGGTCGCCAGTGGGTTGTTGCTGCTTGAGGCGAGCCTGCTGTTGCTGCAGGGGCAGCGGGACAACAAGGATCGGCGGTTCTGGAGTGAAGTGGCAGCTGCGGGGTTGACCAGTGCGGCGGCGGGGATGGAGTTACTCGCGGTGGGGACCGAACAGGCGCTGGCCACTGTAGGTCAGGGCTCGGCAGCGGCGCGGGGGGCGCAAGTCAGCCTGGGGCGCTTTCGCTTGTGGGGAGCGGGGATGGCGGCTGCGGGAGGGGTTGTTAGTATTTTTTGGGATGTTGCAGATGCAATTGACCACTTCGAAAAGAAGGATTCCTCAGGAACAAGAACATCCAAACTATGGGCAGCCTATTCCCTACGGGCCATTGCAACGGGAGCACTCGTAATTGGCCAAGGTGGAGTCGCATTTTCGCAAGCGGGTATGTACCTCGAATGGTTAGCACTACGTGGTAACAATAGTCCTGGCTCGCTTTTTCTTCGGCTTTCGTCACTATCCAACCAACTTGCTGCAAATCGAGCTATTATGTTGCTGCTTAGCCGGCTCGGCTGGATTGGTGGAACAGTAGCACTCGGCGCAACTACTTATTTATTGGTAATGAATGACAACGCCTTGGAACAATGGTGCGACAAATGTTGCTTTAGCCTAAAGCCAACAGCGAAACGCTATAACTCTGACGCAGACGAAATGGTGGAATTCTTAGCGTCCGTCACCGAGGTATTGTAATGTACTTTTTTGAATGGGGATCATGGGAAGCCGCCATCGAGCCAGATGCGGATAAAAAAGAAAATGCGCGAGCCCGTAGGTTGCGAAAAAAAATCACCCCCTATGAAAATGAACAAGCAGAAGAGCAAGCCGCAGCAAAAATAAGCGCAAGCGAAACACCAAAAAGCCGCGGGCCCGTCTATGCCTACAACAAGCAGATACTTGAAATACGTAGCGGGATGTTCGAAGAAAAACGTGGATTGATTGGTATTTTGTCACTAACCTGGATCAGCCTAATTGTAACGGGAACAGTTGGAATTATGGTTGCAGCATCATGGATAGTTGAATCCATAACAACTGAAGCAGCAATCTCTAGCGAACATGTTTTCAAAATCACATGGCTTCTCCTACTGACTTTCCCTACAGCCTGGCTGTACTTTAAGTTCGGCCTTCGCTTCACCCGACTGGAAATGTTCACCTCGCGCCACCTGTTGATTCGCTTCAACCGTACTACCCAACAGGTCTATCTTCATCGACCGCCTCACTGTGGCGGTATCGTGGTTCTGCCGTGGGAAGGAGTCGCTTCAAGCGGGTCCGCCAACAAGTACGCCATTGCTGACGGCGTGGGCGTGCCGCTGGCGCTCCACTGGTCAGCCCGGGTCACAGGCACTCTGCACCCCGAACTGGCCTGGGTCGGCAAATCAGCAAACCATCAAGGAGAAATCCGCGACGAGTGGGAGTTCATCCGCCGCTTCATGGACGAAGGCCCCGAAGGACTACCGCGCCCGCGCATCACCTCGCACTTCCCCTGGCCATGGCAAGCGTTCACCCCGCAGTTCGAAGGGGTCACGCACTATTTTCGCAATGCCTCGAAGCTCATCAAGGTCGGCCTGGTCCTGATCTCCCCCGCCTTCTTGATCATCGGCACCGGCCACTGGCTCAGCCTGCTGCTGTGTTGGAAACCGCGCTGGCCCAAGATCATTCGCCAAGCCGGCATGCCAGGCAAGCCTGTACCGCCGTTGACGACCCTTGCCGACTATCCACCGCACATTCAGCAGCGCCTAAGAGAAAACGCCCACCTTTGGGCCGTACGCCCGGGTCAACGCCCGGAGAAGAAACCGCGCAAGGTCTCTCGTACCCGCAAAGCCGAACCTAAGCCTTCGTAACCAGCAACCAGACGCAAAGCCCGGCCCCCCTACAGAATTAGGAGCAATAATCGATGACCACGCAAAACACCAAGCAGGATGCGCTGGGCGCTGGCCTACTCATAAACTTCCAAGACGCCGAGGCCACCCGCGAGCACACCCCGCCACCCACAATCAAATCCCGCCCCGAAGCTCACGCCTCGCTCTATGCCGCCGACCCACAGTTTCAATTACGGGGCGCCTTCAGCAATCAGATGATCGATGCAGCAATGCCGTTATTTGGCTTGGCGATGCGTCTGCAAACGCTGGACGGCCACAGCGATATTGCGCAGCTGTACAAACAGGTTCACAACCAGATCAACCAAGTCCTGGAGGAAATGCGCCAACACGCGTATGAGCCGACCCAGTTGCTGGCCTATTCGTACTCGCTGTGCCTGTATCTTGACGAGACCGTGATGCGGACGGACTGGGGCAAGAACTCCAGCTGGAGCCAACAGCCATTGCTGAGCGACTTTCATCAGGAAACCTGGGGCGGGGAGAAGTTCTTTACCGTGCTGTCGCGCATGATGCAGGAGCCGCAACGCTTTCAGGACGTACTGGAGTTCATGTACCTGTGTTTGTGCATGGGCCTCATGGGCAAATACGCTATCGAACCCAAGGGTGACGAGGCTGTACAAGCACTGATCGTCAAGTTGCACGCGATCATCCGCGAGCTCCGAGGTCCAACACCCGAGTTCTTTGCAGACTCATCACACAATGTTGCCCCGCGCAATTTTCGCATGCAGCGCCAGTGGCCGTGGTGGAGCCCCTTGCTGATCAGCGCTGTGGCCCTGGCCGCGCTGTACGGCTTCTACAGCTATCGCTTGCAGATGATTACCGATGAAGTATTGCAATCGCTCAATGGCATTCTGCAGTAGGCATTGAACGAAACCGGCTGAGACGAGCACGAACTGCGCTACAGTAGCGGCTCGCCAATGACCAAGGACGTCCCATGCACCTCGCCCCCGCTATCCCGATCCTGCGCATCTTCTCGGTCGACAAGGCCAAGGAGTTCTACCTCGACTTCCTCGGTTTTCAACTCGACTGGGAGCATCGTTTCTCGCCAGACCTGCCGCTGTACGCGCAGATCCACCGCGATGGCCTGATCCTGCACCTTTCCGAGCACCACGGCGATGCCTCGCCCGGCGCCACCATTTTTGCCCGGGTGGAAGACCTGCGAGCGTTGGAGCGCGAGTTGCAGGCCAAGCAATATGGCTATTCGCGCCCCGAGGCTGAGCCAGTCGACTGGGGCTTGCAGATGCAGATCTGGGACCCGTTCGGCAATCGCCTGCGCTTCTGCCAGCAGATTGACGACAGCGCTCAATGAAGGCCTTGAGCAAACGCGACCTGGCCCGCCTGGAGCGTGAGCTGGTGGTTTGCCTGACCGAAGCCTGCGAGACCGCCAAAAGCGAGATCGTCGGCTTCACCTGGCTCACCCACCGCCTTGCGCCAGACAACTTTCCTGCCAGCCTGCGCATCACCTGGGTATTCGAACAAGAAGCCGACAAGGACGCCGCCGTGGCAGGAGCTGCCAAGGCGCGCATGCTCGAGCTGACTGCCAAGGCCCTGAGCGAGGCTGGCGTGCACCTGGATCATGTCGCCTGGCACGTGCGTTTCGACAGCGAGCAAGCGTGCCAGCGCAGCCATGCTGGCGACTGGGATCGGCGTTTGCTGGGGCGCTGAGCGGCGCTGTTGGTGCTCGACGAGCCGAACACTCATCTCGACCTGCCTTCGCTGCACGCGCTGGAACTGATGCTCGGCCAGTTTCGCGGGGCAATGCGGGTGGTTGCGCATGACCTGGCCTTTATCGAACGCTTGCAGCCAACCGGCAATCTGCGGCTGTGACTGGGCGGCGAATCTATGACTGGGCGTTTCCGATCTGCGGCGGATGTATTATCGTGGCGAGGTGCGCAAATAACAGCAGCCTGAGCGATCGGGCATCTGCAAGACAAACGAGGGTGTCATGAGTAACGAGATTAACTGGGACAAGCTTGGCTTCGACTACATCAAGACCGACAAGCGCTACCTGTCCGTGTTTCGCGATGGCGAGTGGGACAAGGGCACCCTGACCGAAGACAATGTGCTGCACATCAGCGAAGGCTCGACTGCTCTGCACTATGGCCAGCAATGCTTCGAAGGCATGAAGGCCTACCGTTGCAAGGATGGCTCGATCAACCTGTTCCGCCCCGACCAGAATGCCCTGCGCATGCAGCGCAGCTGCGACCGCCTGCTGATGCCGCGCGTGCCGACCGAACAGTTCATCGAAGCCTGCAAGCAGGTGGTCAAGGCCAACGAGCGCTTCGTTCCGCCGCACGGCAAAGGTGCCCTGTACCTGCGTCCGTTCGTGATTGGCGTGGGTGACAACATCGGTGTGCGCACCGCACCGGAGTTCATTTTCTCGATCTTCGCCATTCCGGTCGGCTCGTACTTCAAAGGCGGCATGACCCCGCACAAGTTCCTGATCTCTGACTTCGACCGCGCCGCGCCGCAGGGCACTGGCGCGGCCAAGGTCGGTGGCAACTACGCCGCCAGCCTGCAGCCTGGCTACGAAGCCAAGAAAGCCGGCTTCGCAGACTGCATTTACCTCGACCCGCTGACTCACAGCAAGATCGAGGAAGTCGGTTCGGCGAACTTCTTTGGCATTACCGCCAACAACGAGTTCGTGACGCCCAAGTCGGCCTCGGTATTGCCAGGTATCACCCGCCTGTCGCTGATGGAGCTGGCCGAATCGCGCCTGGGCCTGAAAGTGATCGAGGGCGACGTACAGATCAACAACCTGGAGCGTTTCGTCGAGGCTGGCGCCTGTGGCACCGCTGCGGTGATTACCCCGATCGGGGGTATTCAGTACAACGGCAAGCTGCATGTGTTCCACAGCGAGACTGAAGTCGGTCCGGTGACCACCAAGCTGTACAACGAGCTGACCGGCATCCAGAGCGGTGACGTCGAAGCGCCGGCAGGTTGGATCGTCAAGGTCGACTGATCACGTTTTACCCCTTCATCGCGGGGCAAGCCCGCTCCCACGCCTGCCTGGGCAGGATTGTGGGAGCGGGCTTGCCCCGCGATGCATTTGCGCGCAGATGAATTTTTCTTAAATCGCCCTTTGTCTATTCTTTGGCACAATCAAGTCTCCATTCGCCGCCCAGGAACCAGCATGACCCGCGTACTGACCATCGAAGACGACGCCGTCACCGCCCAGGAAATCGTCGCTGAACTGTCCAGCCACGGCCTTGAGGTGGACTGGGCCGATAACGGCCGGGAAGGCTTGTCCAAGGCCATTGCCGGTGGCTATGACCTGATCACCCTCGACCGCATGCTGCCCGAGGTCGATGGCCTGACCATCGTCACAACCTTGCGCAACCTCAAGATCGCCACGCCGATCCTGATGATCAGCGCCCTGTCCGATGTCGACGAGCGGGTGCGCGGCCTGCGCGCTGGCGGCGATGACTACCTGACCAAGCCATTCGCTTCCGACGAGATGGCCGCCCGGGTCGAAGTGCTGCTACGGCGCAACAGCGTGCCTATGACCCAGACCCGCCTGCAGGTCGCCGACCTTGAGCTGGACCTGATCAGCCACGAAGCACGCCGCGGCGAACAGACCCTGAACCTGCTGCCTACCGAGTACAAGCTGTTGGAATACCTGATGCGCCATTCCGGCCAGGTGATCACTCGGATGATGATCTTCGAGGAGGTCTGGGGCTATCACTTCGACCCCGGCACCAACCTGATCGATGTACACATTGGGCGTTTGCGCAAGAAGATCGACTCGCCCGGCCAGTCGCCGCTGATCCGTACCGTACGGGGCTCGGGCTATGCCATTGCTGAACCCGTCTAAGGGCTGGAGCTCCTCGACCAGCCGCCTGTTGGCGCTGTACAGCTTTCTGTTCGTGGCCTGGAGCAGCATCCTCATGGGGGTGCTGTACTTCGAGGTCTCCAGCTACCTGAACAAACTCACCCGCCACTCGATGCTGCAGCGCCAGCACTTGTTCGCCCACATGAGCGGCAAGCAGCTGGACGATGCACTGATTGCCAGCCAGGCCTTCGAAGAGCGTAGCTTTGACGCCTACGGGCTGTTCGACGCCCAGCTCAACCCGATTGGCGGGCGGATCCGCAGCATACCGCCGGAGTTGGGGCTGGACGGCAAGATCCATGAGCTCAAGCGTTGCCTGGACGCAGATGACCCACACATGCTCAGCGACAGCTGCGATGCCGTGGCGATCAAAGTTCAGGATGGCCGCTGGCTGGTGCTGCTACGCGATAATGGCTCGTTGTTCGTGGTCACCCGGATCATCCTCGACGCCCTGCTCTGGGGCATCTCGCTGACCCTGATCCCAGGCTTTGCCGGCTGGTACCTACTGCGTCGACGCCCACTCAAGCGCATCCGCGCGGTGCAGGCCAGCGCCGAGTTGATCGTCGCCGGCGACCTGACCCACCGCCTGCCGCTGTCCGCACGCCGCGACGAGCTGGACATGCTCGCCGCCATCGTCAATGCCATGCTCGATCGCATCGAGCGGCTGATGCACGAGGTCAAGGGTGTGTGCGACAACATTGCCCATGATCTGCGCACACCGCTGACCCGCCTGCGCGCCCAGCTTTACCGGATTCGTCAGCAAAGTGGCGATGATTCGCCGCAGGCCGAAGCGCTGGACCAGGCCATTGGTGAAACCGACACGCTGATGGCACGCTTCCGTGGGCTGCTGCGCATCAGCGAGTTGGAAGACCGCCAGCGCCGGGCCGGGTTCGTCGAACTCGATCCGCATGCCCTGTTAGTCGAGCTGCATGATTTCTACCTGCCGCTGGCCGAGGATGGCAGCATTCGCCTGAGCTTGGAGCAGCCGGCGCAGTTGGCGGCGCTGCACGGTGATCGCGAACTGCTGTTCGAGGCGTTGGCCAATCTGGTGGGTAATGGCATCAAGTTCACCCCAGCGGGTGGCCAGGTGAGGATCGTCGCCCGGCAGGATGCCGAGGGCGTGCATATCGCCATCGAGGACAGTGGACCGGGGATTCCCGAGCAGGAACGGGCTGCGGTGTTGAAGCGGTTTTATCGCAGTGACGAAGGTCACCGGCATCCGGGGTTTGGGCTGGGATTGTCGATCGTGGCGGCGATCGTGGATTTGCATGGGTTTAGGTTGGAGGTTGGCGAGAGTGAACTAGGCGGGGCAAGGTTGGTGCTGCACTGCCCGCTGGCCAGTTGAAGCCTGGGGCCGCTTTGCGACCCTTCGCGGGCAAGCCCGCTCCCACAAGGACTGCGCGGTCCCTGTGGGAGCGGGCTTGCCCG